>NZ_JBYIQP010000044.1:0-52767 GCF_057707665.1 Actinacidiphila sp. bgisy167
ATCCGCCCTCTGCCGCGCCGTCCATCGCGGCCGGGGACAGCCGACGTCAGCGGTTTCAGGCCGCCTTGATCGCGGAGATGTCGAAAGTCAGCTTGACCTTGTCGCTGATCAGGACACCGCCGCCCTCGAGAGCCGCGTTGTAGGTGAGGCCCCAGTCGCCGCGGTTGACGGTCGTGGAGCCCTCGAAACCGACGCGCAGGTTGCCGTAGGGGTCGGTGGCGGAGCCGTTGTAGGTGAAGTCGATGGAGACCTGCCGGGTGGTGCCCTTGATCGCGAGGTCACCGTGCATGCGGTAGGTCTCGTCGTCGACCTGCTCGGCGGAGGTGCTCCGGAAGCTGATCTCGGGGTAGGTGGCGGCGTCGAAGAAGTCACCGGTGCGCAGGTGCTCGTCGCGCTGGGCCTGGTTGGTGTCGATGCTGGCGACCTTGATGGTGACCTCGGCAGAGGAGTTGGCGGGCTTGCTGCCGTCCAGCCGCAGCACGCCCTCGTACTCCGCGAACTGGCCGCGCACGGTGGTGACCATCGCGTGGCGCACGGCGAAGCCGATCTCGCTGTGGGTCGGGTCGATGGTGTACTCGCCGGTCAGGTGCGTCAGGTCGGCGGACGGCGTGGCGGCGACGGCGGTGGTCGCGGCGGTCTCGGTGGTGTCGCTCTTGCGGCTGAACAGGCCCATGGTGAACTCCTCGGGGACGATTTGGTTTACGATTCAACCTCCTTCACTATAGCGGCATTCCCTTGAACCTTCAAGGAGTCTTGTGGCGCGGCCCACTTTCGAGGGACGGGGATGAAGCGCCGGAGGTCCCGACCGCGGGGCCGTCGGCAGCGGATCGCGGCGGCGCAGTGTGCGACGAGCGCGTCGATGCGGTGCGCCAGCTCCGGGCTGAACAGCGCGATGAGCAGGCCGAGGGCGGCCAGGAACACGCCCACGGCGAAGAGCAGCGGAGTCTCGGACATCACGCCGCAAATCTGACTATCCGACGTATGGGCGTCAGGGGAGCAGGGCCGCCCGGGCGGCGGAAGACCACCCGGGCGGCTTAGGTTAGGCTGAGGACCCCTTCGCGGCCTTCGCCTCCTTGGCGGCCCGCTTCTGCTCCTGCTTGAAGGCCCGCACCTTCTCCAGCGACTTCGGGCCGGTGATGTCGGCGACCGACCGGTGGGAGCCCTGCTCCCCGTAGGGGCCCGCCGCTTCGCGCCAGCCCTCGGGCGTCACGCCGAGCTGCTTGCCCAGCAGGGCCAGAAAGATCTGCGCCTTCTGCTTCCCGAAACCGGGCAGCTCGTTGAGCCTGGCCAGCAGCTCGCGGCCGTCGGCGGCATCGCGCCAGACCGCTTCGGCGTCGCCGTCGTAGTGCTCCACGAGGTACTGGCACAGCTGCTGCACCCGCTTGGCCATCGACCCCGGGTAGCGGTGGACGGCGGGCTTGCGCGAGAGCAGATCGGAGAAGGCCTCGGGGTCGTACGCGGCGATCTCGCCGGCGTCGAGGTCGTCCTGGCCCATGCGCTGCGCGATGGTCCAGGGCCCCGAGAAAGTGGACCCTACACCCTGGTATCTGTGTCTGACCAGCCGTTACAACGTCTCAGCCGGCGGCAGCGGATCGGCCACGAAGGTGCCGCGCGCCGGACGGGTGACCACCAGACCAGCGTCCCGCAAGATGCTCAGCGCGCGCCGAACCGTGCCCGGACCGACTCCGAAGTCATGCGTCATGGCTAGCTCACCCGGCAGGCGCGAACCGGGCGCGTACTGACCAGTGCGGATCTTGCGTTCAAGAATCGCCGCAAGTTGCTCGTACACGTAATCGGGGGAGTCGGGGTTGATCCTGTCCACGCGTCGACCGTAAGCCGCTACCCGCCACCACGCATTACCCAGCACCACCACCAACCACTACCCACCACTACCTACTACGCGCTACGCTCGTTTACCCGAGAAACAAAGCGCCCCGGCAGGACGCGGCTACGTCCGTACCGGGGCTTACCGAAGATGGAGCTTCGGCTATGTCGAACCTTATCGCTGCGCTGCTCGCGTGGCTCTTTCCTGCCCGTGGTCGACGTCGGGCCGTAGCGCCCGTGCCAGCCCAGCGCACAGCACCCAGCGCGCTGCCCAACCACCGTTCCCCGCGTCCGGCGGCGGTGATCGAGTCTGACGACCTGCCGCTAGTGCCGCTGTATCTCGTCCACCATGAACGCGCGGAGGAAGCGCGCCGGCAACGGGAACGGCGACGGGCGCTCGCGTTGGCAGCGCTGGGGCAGGACATGCCGGGGGCTGCGGCATGAGCACGGCGGTAAAGACTTGCGACCAGCACCGGCCCGGATACGAGCACGGCGGCACCGGACGCGGCTACCTCCGCTGTGCCCTACCCGCCGACCACGAAGGGCACCACCAAAACATCTTCCGCGACACGTGGTCCGGCTACCTGCCGATCATCGACGCCGAGCCAGCGCGCGACATGACGCGGCGTCTCCTGCCATGGGGCGGTAAGCCCGCGTACGTGTCAGCGGGAGGTGCGATTGCCCGCATCGCTGACCGCATAGAGGCTGTGCAGCTCAACACAGCGGCGGAGCTGCTGACTCACGCGCGCCTCATGCTCGCGGACGACGAGCCCTTAACGCCGGAACAGTCGCGCTTCGTCGTCATGCGCCTCAGCGAGGCACTGTCGGACACGCTCCGCGTCGCCCAGTCACGGGGCATGCGCCTTCCGGGGGGCGGGCACGATGCTGAGTGACGAATGGCAGTACGCACCGCTTGCGCGCCTGTACGCCGAAATGCTCGCTACGGACGCTGCCGCTGGCCCGCGCACGCTGCTCCGGATGCGCACGAGCACGGACAGCGGGGAGACGTGGTCGGAGCCCGTTGACGTGGCCAGCAACGAGAACTTGCCGCCGCTGTATTCGCATCGGTGGCCGCCGTGTGAGTGTCCGCGCTGTGGGTCCGCGAGTAGGTGGCGGTAGACAGGCTGAACGCGACAGAGCCCCGCACAGACCACCATGCAGGCAGGTCAGTGCGGGGCTCACTCGTGTGGTGGTCTAACGGGTCATTAGCTGTGGCCAGAGTTCTCCCAAGCCCACCACTCGCCAAACACCACTTCCCAATCCTTGCCGCTCTTTTCCACCGCTGTGTCCAAGTTGTCGGCTCCATAGTTAGTCTGGAACCAATCGAGTTTGCGTCGTTCGTAAGCCTGACGGTCCGCCTCCCGCTGCTTAGCGGCGCTTAGGTCACGTTGCCGCCTGACTTCGGCCGCATCGGCCGCAGCAGAGACGACGCTCCTGCTTTTCTGGACGAGCTTCGCAGCGCAGTCCGGGCCCACGTAGAGGGGGCCAACAATGACTGCCTGTTCGAGCACACGACCGCACTTGTCGCACGTGGCCACTTCACTCGTGATGCCCTTGATGTCCCTCACGCTGTACGTCGCCATGCTCCCGCCCCTTCACGCTGGTGCTCGCTGACAGTCTGCCGGGGGCGCTCTTCAGTTGTCAGTCGAAGGGCTCAGCGGTACTGGCGGTCTCCGACTAGCTAGGTCAATCCGCCCCCGTGCTGACCGTCCACTGAGGCACCATACCTGGCATGGACGCCGGAACAGCCGCCGTACTGGGGGCACTTGCAGGTTCGGTCGCGACGGTTGGCGCAGCGCTGGCAACAGGCTGGGCACAGAGGGAAGGGGCGCGCATCGCTGTTCGCGCTGAGCATCGCAGAGAAAGGCGAGAACCCCGCCTCGCGGCCTACAAGGAGTTCATATCCGTAGCCTCCGCGTTCCGTAGCGAATCCTCGCCGTACACCATCCCCGGACTAATTCCCGACGATCTTGAGGACGAAGCGGCTGATTCGATAAGCGAAGCGGCGGCGGAGCTAAAAAGGAGTGCGATGGACGTAGCGCTGGCTGGCCCGCGGCGAGTAAGCAAGGATGCCATAAGGATTGAGCGTCTCGGCAATCATCTGGCAATCAGCATTCGGCTATTCGTCCACTTTGCGCCACAAGCAAATGCGGCAATCGATGAAAAACTATTTCAGCGGATGCGGCGTAGAGGTGTAGTGTCACTAGCCAGGAAGGTGAACCGAGCGATAGACACCTTTCTGCTTCGGGCGCAAGCAGCGTTGGACGACGACGGCAGCCTGGGCAGGCGCTAGCACTGCTGGCCCACTGCGGGCATGTGCTCCGCCTCGCGCCATGGCCGATCACCTCCGCCGGCTGGTCACAGTGCGTGCGTGTGTCGCACGTCACAGACGGGTCTTTGAACCGGGCAAACCAGGCAGCGCCCTCCCCCGCGTTCTGTAGGTCCGGGGCCTAGGGGGTCCTACGGGTGGGGGTGGGGTACCCAGCGTGACGGTCCGAACGATCACGAGCGACCGAGCGACGCCCAGCAGACCAGCGCACGGTACGCACGCACGTCGGGCAGGTGGCCGGCACGCTGGGCACCCATGGCACGCAGCCTTCGAACGCACGTTCGTCTTCTCGCAGCTCGTCTGTCCGCTGGGCGCGCAGGTTGCACAGACTCCTCACGGTGAGTGGGTTGAGCCTGTGCAGCACCGCACAGCACCGCACCGCGCATGGGGGTCAGGGTGTCGCCGCTGTCAGCAGCCCCCCGGGGGGTGGTTTTCAAATCGCGGGTGCCCACCCCCTTAGCTTCATCCCGCTGCCTGCCTCACCACACAGTCCGCCCGCAGGTACGTGCCCGGCACGCTCGGCTCATAGGTCGCGGTCACGTCGAACACGCGCCCGTCCTGCCGCAACTCGTCCCCGCGCAGCACGTCAGCAGCCGCCGGCAGGAACACGACGTGGGATAGCTCGCTGCCGCTCTGCGCTGCCACCGTTCGTTCCGTGGCGGACGGCTGGGAGAACCGGGCGCGCACCGTAGCGACACGCGCCCACGCCTCCATCCAGCCCCCCATACCGTCCGCTGTGCGCGTGTACCTCCACACCTCCGCGGAGCCGTTCAGCAGCCGGCTAACACGACTCACCGCGACGTCACCCCAGCGACGGAAGCGCCGAAGCGGGCAGCGAGACGAGCGCGCAGGTACTTCGGCAGCTCCATGTCGGAGTACGACACGTCGTATCCATAGGTGACGGAGTAATCGCCTATGCGCTCCTGAATCACAGGCTTGGCCGCCGGGTCGCCGGACCGGTACGCGCTGAGCCCACGAGCGGCCATACGGCACACCAGGTCCACGATGTCAGCGGGCACAGCGGGCAGGCCGTGCGTATAGGTCACGCTGATCTCTGCGCCCCGTGCAAAGCCCGCGTCACGCACCACAGCGCCGGTACGCAGCGTCCAATCCGATACGGGCACGTCGTTCACTGCCAGCGCGACAACGGCCGTTGTAGGCAGACCAGGCAGCACAAGACGTGTCCCGCCGTTGCCCGGCAGCGTGACCGTGCTCGTGGTCTCGATGATCGGCGAGCCGGCAGCCTCGCGTACAACGGCCGAAGCGATCCCCAGCAGGGCTTCCGCTACCGGCTCTTCCGCTGAGTCGAC
The DNA here is from genome assembly GCF_057707665.1 of Actinacidiphila sp. bgisy167. Classification (NCBI taxonomy): domain Bacteria; kingdom Bacillati; phylum Actinomycetota; class Actinomycetes; order Kitasatosporales; family Streptomycetaceae; genus Actinacidiphila; species Actinacidiphila sp. bgisy167. The sequence goes on from NZ_JBYIQP010000044.1 coordinate 5,464, forward strand.
CACAACGCCACGGGCGGCCAAATCGGCGGCAGTGGCAAGGTTGGGCAGCACCACGCGCCCGCTCCTTTCTGGAAAGCACGAAGGGGGCCGCCACCGTTACGGTAGCGACCCCCCAGCGATCACGCGCCGATTACGTCACGAGCAACGAGCGCAGTCGGACGGATGACCTTCGCGCCGTAGACGTGCAGCCCGCGGAGCCGGTCGGTGAAGCGGTCGGGGTGGCGCAGCGCCTCCACCTTGCTGATCTGGTCAGCGTAGGTAGTGGCCAGCGCGTGACCAGCGATGATGAGCTTTCCAGCGCCGGTACCCGGACCGTCCGGAGCCTGCGAACTCTCTAGCACGGCGAAGCCCGCAGCCTGCCCCACAACGCCACTGGAGCGCGTCACGTCGGCACCGCTGGAGCCCTGCACAAAGCGCGTGTCCTTGAGGAGCATGCTGTGCAGCTTGGGTGTGACCACGACCCAACGGCCATCAACCGGGACATCGGCTTCGCTCAGCGCGGTTCGCATGTCAACCAGCAGGTCGAACGCGTCGGCGGGGTCGGTGAGAGTCACCTCAGTACCGGGGGTCACCGCGGCGGCCATCTGAGCGGCAATGTACGCGTCCGCGCTCTTCGCCAGCAGGTGAGCCGCACGGTTCGACACCTTGCCGATGAAGTCAGCGTCGTCGCGAGCCTGAGCGGAGTCGACGTCGTCGATGTCGAGCGACCACGCCTTCCGCTGGTCGACAGGCATAGTCTGCTGCGTCGAAGCAGCGTTCCCGCCGGTCATGTTCGTGTACGGGACGTAGTCCTCAATGGTGGGATCGGCCACCGTGTTGATGACGACGCTGCCGCCGTACTCGGAGACGGTCCCCTCATATTCACGATTAATCACGCCCAGCGAGCCATACGCTAGCGTGGTGTCAAGCGCGGTGAGAGTGGCCGCAGCGTAAACGGCCGGAATGAAGTTGGTCAGTGCCATGGTTAGGCACTCCTTTCGTCAGAGAGACAGCGGCTAGTTCCAAGCCCGGCCGCTGAGCAAATCCCGCAACTGGCCGGCCTTACGCGCGGCCTCAATCGCTGCGGGAGACATCCCACGAAGGTCGTCATTCCCAAGCTGTCGGCGCATGCCGGTAAGGTTGTGGGAGTCGCCTTCGTGGACAGGCCCCGCGAATTGCGGTGCCTTCGGCTGTGACGTGTCAACGGGCGTCGCGCTCGCATCGTTGTCAGCGCCAGGAACCGAGTCGCTCGTGTTCTCTGACGTGGAATCCTCCGCGGGGGCGGCATCGCGCGCGCCTTCGCTGTTGGGCTCCATAGCCTTCAATTTGGCCTTGAGTTCCTTGACTTCGGAACGAAGGGCGGCCAGTGCCCTTTTGCCGGCGTCGCCCAGTGCCGCATCCGGCGTGGACTCCGGCGCGTCCGCCATAGCCTCAGAAGCCTGGTTGCTCACGCGCTCACCTCCGGGCGACGCGTGCGCATCTCGCCTACGTGGCGCGAAGCTTCAATGCACATGCGCCCGTAGTCGGCAGCAGCGTGTACAAGTTCGGCGAGCGCAGACACAGCCGCGGGTTCGTACTCGTTGTCTGCGAGCATCACCGTGGCGGCTGCGAACGTGGCTTCGTTTACGCGGAAGCGCAACGTCGTGTTTGTGATCCTGTCATCCATGCTGTTCACCTGTCGTTGTTGTGTGCGCTATGCGGAGGAGCCGGCGGGCAGTTGGCACAGGACTGCCACGCCGGCTCAACCCCTGGGAGGAGAGCAGCGGAAATGCCGCTCCCCTGCGGTTTGTGTGTGCTACACGGCGTCAGCAGTTGCGCGCATCATGCGTCGTGCGCGCTCTTTGCTCGCTGTGTTGCGCGTCGCGCGCTCGATACGCGCACGCGTCCATCCCGCGCATTCCATCTGCGCGACCAGTTGCGCATCGCGCTCCGCTGGCGTCAGTTGGTCGTCACGCTCGACTGCGCGCACGTTCGCTCGCTGGAAATCGCGTTCAGCGCGCAATGCGCGAGGAACCTTCGGTGCCGCAGTGGCGTACAGCTTGCGGTAAGCGCGTCGATCCGCCGCCATCGCGCGTTTTTCTGCCTTTGAAAGGCGCGCCGTTGCGCGGAAGTACCGCCACATAAACTCGTAGACGTCCGCACCGCGACGCTTCATCCCGTCGAACGCACGGTGGTCGCGCGAACAGAGCGGGCCGTAATGCTTCGGATCGTTGGAGTACACGAGTCCAGCGCTGTCAGTGAGCGCGTCCTGGTCGCTGTAGGCGTGCGCCCACTCATCGGCCTTACCGCCACACCACAAACAACAATAGAGGTGTGCAGGACCGTACTCAGCGCGGACGCGGGCATGAGCGGCTTTGTACTCGGCAGTCACGGGGGAAGTCCTTTGGTTGGCGACCAATACAAAAACCCCCGTCGGGGAGTGGTCTACGCCCGGTCGCCACCGGCATAGAGCACTCAACCCGACGGGGGTTAGTGGCGCGTTCAACGTGCGGCCCACGGGCAGCACCTAACGACGCGCGGCGTTAGAACAGGAAGCGGACCGGGGCGCTAGGCCACGTGGCGACTCCGCGGTGACAGAAACTGTCCTACATATAGTGGGAGAGTGGAAAGCCCGGCAGCGGGGAGCGTGTGCAGGAATGCAGATGTGAACTGCGTTTTACTTCGCTCTATAGAGCGCCTATAGGAATGTTGTTGTGTAGTAAAAATTACACTCACTACATAAGGGCAGGTCAGAGGCCGCGCCCCTTTCGCTGCTGGTGTAGGAGTGCCCGCGCTGGTCTGCCGCTGACTGCTGGCAGGCTTCACGCTTGTCACAGCTTGTGATGGCCGAACACTTTCCGTGACGGGTGTTGGGTATGGAAAAGGCCGCCCAGCGTGAACCGGGCGGCCCTCCCGCTGTCTCAGCGACTCAGCGCGGCCACGTCACCCACCAGCGCAGCCATGAGCGCATCCACGCGCCGAAGCTGCTCCCGAATGTGCAAGGTGTCGTCTGTGCGCAGTCGTGCCCGCAGCCCTTCCCAGCGCAGCGACAGCGCCCCGTACTCCTCTGCCCACCCGTGCGCGTCGTCCGCTAGCGCCCCTTCAACGACGTGCCGCGCGAAGGTGGTGAAGTCCCCTGCCGCGTACGCGGGCAGTGCCTCAGACAGCGCTGTGCGAGCTCGTGCGCGTCGCAGCTCGTCCCCGCCGGCGTACAGCGAGATGAGCGGTTCCATCGCGTCCAACACGGCCACGATCGCGCTGGCGTCCCCGCGCTGTGCATCCGAAATGTGCGCCGAAATGTTCGTCCAACGGTCGCCGAACGCGTTCGCATGCGCGCATTCGTGTCCAGCGCCCAACGCGCACGGGATGGACATGCGCCCGACAGGTGCGCGCAGTTCGTAGCCGGGTCGACGCGCTCCGCAAATGCTCTGTGACATGCTTGATCTGCCTCTTTGCTGAGGACAGCGGCCCCGGTTGATCCGCCAAGATGCTGCCGGGGCCGCTGCTGTGTGTGCTTAGTTGTCGTCGTCCTGCGCGGCCCACGTGATGTGCACGCGCTGCCGCCCGTCGAAGTACACGCCGCGCCGCCCCTGCTTCACTGTGATCCGGTCGACCGCCAGCAACAGCAGGTCACGCTTCAACGCCCAATCCGCGCTGTCCCACACGCGCTCCGCGTCACCGCTCACAAACAGCGAGATGTCAACCGCGCGAGTACCCAGCGCCGCTACGCGCTCTTCCGCGGCGTCTAGGCGCGCTTCGGCTTCCTGCTTCGCTGGCAGGCGAAAGCGCTGTGAGCGGCCCGCGTAGAAACCTGCCCGGTCGTCCTCATGGAACTTCTCTAGCGCCGCCTCAGCCGCCTTCAACGCTGCCATGGCGTCCCGCAGCTCCGCTGTCTCACCAGGGCGCGTAAGAGCCGCGTACCGCTCCGCGATGACCGGCAGCAGCGGGTCTTCCGGGTCGGATGCGTTCAGCCTCGCAGCCCACGCTTCCGCTACGTACCGCTCAATCGAACTGCGCTTCACCGACACGGGGGCAGGGCATGGCGCGCCCGCTTCATGCAGGTTGCAGCGGTAGGAGTTGCTGTTTGCGGTCAGCGCGGACCCGCAGCCGTCGCACCGCAGAACACCGCCCGTGAGCCAATGAGCGGCACGACCAGGGCGCGGCGTGCTGTCGACCATCTGATGCCCGCTGAGCACACGGCGCGCACGCTCGGCAAGGTCTGGCGGGATCAGCTCCACATCAGCGCAGCGGACGCGCTTCCCGTCCACCGTGTACGGCACCGGGTCTTTCTTTGGTCCGCTCGTGGTCAGCCAGCCTTCATAGACAGGGTGGACGACAACAGCGCGGATCGAGTCGCAGCGCCACGGTGCACCCACGGGACCGGGGATGCCCTCAGCGTTGAGCGCGCGGGCAAGGGCACGGCCGGACTGACCATCCGCTATCGCGCTGAAGATCCGGCACACCGTGTCCCATGGGGTCACCTCAGCGCGGGTACCCACCAGGCAGACGCGCGGTTCATTGTCGGGGCTCAGCCGTCGCGTCCCCTTATCGGCGCGCAGCCCGTACGGAGCCTTGCCCAGCCACCGACCTTCGTTGCGCTGTCGCTCTTTGGTCGTCCGCACGTTGTGCGCTAGCCGGTCGCTGAATTCCTTCGCGTCCTCGGCGCGCATGACGATGTAGCGGCGGTCGCGCGGACGGCTGGAGTCGAGTTCTTCGTAGTCGAAAACGATACGTCGACCGGCGTCAAGAATGGGCATCACTGCGCCCGCGCCGCGCCTGCTGAGTCGGTCCATCGCGTACACCCACAGCGCGGGTACCTCGCCGTCTTGCAGCGCCGACATAGCGGCGTCATAGACGGGGCGCACGGTGTCCGTGTACGCGCTGAGGTTCTCTCTCCACACCTTGCGCACCGTGTAGCCGTTGGTGGCTGCCCAGCGCCGGCCGCGCTCTTCCTGGGCTCGGATGCTCAGCGCGTGTTCGCCCTCGCGGACAACCTTGGACTTGCGCAACAGCAGGTCTACTTCTTGTGTGCTCACGTCTATCCGAGAGCGTGTCGAAGGCTCAGCCATGAGGCCACAACCCCTCTGACCAGGGGAAACGGCCCCAGTTCCGGCAGATCCTAGGGTGTTGGACCCGCGAAGGCCCATTCCATCGGGATCTGCTGGTCGAGCAGCATGCCGACCAGGGCCGCCAGCGGGCTGCGCGTCAGCAGGGCGTCGGCCTCGGGCTGCTGGGCCAGGTGGAGTGTCGTTGCCATGCCCCGATCATCGCGCCTGTCGGGCGCCGCCGCGCGGCTCACCCGGACGGCGCAGCGCGGATGGCCGTACCCGCCGGCCGGGCGGACCGTGTGGAGTGTCCGGGCAGCGCGCCCGGGCGGCGAGGGACAGGAGCCATCTCATGACCCAGCAGACGCAGTGGCGCATGGAGCGCCCGCACTCGGGGCTGGCCGCGGGCGGTACCACCTTCGCCGGGGTGCTGCTCCTGGTCTCCGGCGTCGTGATGATCTTCGAGGGCATCTCGGCCATCGCCCAGGACGACATCTGGGTCGGGCTCGGCGACTACGTCTTCAAGTTCAACCTGACGGCGTGGGGGTGGATCCACCTCGTGCTCGGCGTGCTGGTCATCGTGGTCGGCGCCGCGCTGCTGCAGAACGCCCCCGACTGGGCCCGGGTGGTCGGTGTCGCCCTCGCGGCGTTCAACATCATCGTGAACTTCGTGTGGCTGCCGTACATCCCGGTGTGGGCGGTCATCGTCATCGCCATCGACGTCTTCGTCATCTGGGCCCTGTGCCGCAGCTGGGGGGAGCACCCGGGGCGCGAGTGAGGCCCGGGGACGACGGGGACCGGCCCGGGACAGGGGCCGGTCCCGGCGGTTCCCGGGAGCGTTTTCACCCGTTCGTATGGGTTGCCCGCCATGCCGGATAGCGCCCCCGGGCCCGGGTAGCGCTGAATGAGTGACGCAGCCATTTGAACTGCCCGACTTCTACCTGCCGTACCCGGCGCGACTGAACCCCCACGTGGAGCAGGCCCGGGAACACTCGCGCAGCTGGGCACGGGACATGGGGATGCTCGAAGGCTCGGGCATCTGGGACACCGACGACCTCGACTCGCACGACTACGCGCTGCTGTGCGCGTACACGCACCCGGACTGCTCCGAGCCGGCACTCTCCCTGGTGACGGACTGGTACGTGTGGGTCTTCTTCTTCGACGACCACTTCCTGGAGGCGTTCAAGCGCACGCAGGACCGCGAGGGCGGCAAGGCCTACTTGGACCGGCTCCCGGCCTTCATGCCGATGGACCTGGCGCAGGGCATGCCCGAGCCGCGGAACCCGGTGGAGGCCGGCCTCGCCGACCTGTGGACGCGCACGGTCCCGGCGATGTCCATGGACTGGCGCAGGCGCTTCGCCGAGAGCACCGAGCACCTGCTGGGCGAGTCCCTGTGGGAGCTGTCCAACATCAACGCGGGCCGGGTGCCCAACCCGGTGGAGTACATCGAGATGCGCCGCAAGGTGGGCGGCGCCCCCTGGTCGGCGGGGCTCGTGGAGTACGCCGCCGGGGCCGAGGTGCCGGCCGCCGTCGCCGGGGCGCGGCCGCTGCTGGTGCTGCGGGACGCCTTCTCCGACGGGGTGCACCTGCGCAACGACCTCTTCTCGTACCAGCGCGAGACCGAGGAGGAGGGAGAACTCAGCAACGGTGTGCTGGTTCTGGAGACCTTCCTCGGCTGCACGACGCAGGAGGCGGCCGAGTCGGTCAACGACCTGCTGACCTCCCGGCTGCAGCAGTTCGAGAACACCGCGCTCACCGAGCTGCCGCCGCTCTTCGCCGAGCACGCGCTCGACCCGGGGGAGCGCGCGCGGGTGCTGGCGTACGTCAAGGGCCTGCAGGACTGGCAGTCCGGCGGCCACGAGTGGCACATGCGCTCCAGCCGCTACATGAACGGCGGGGGGACGGGCGGCGCTTCCGGCAACGGGTGGTCGCCGTTCGCGCTGCCCGGCGGGCTCGGCGTGTCCGCGGGCACCGTGCGGACCACCGGCCGCGCCGAGGCCGCCCGCTTCCGCTCCTTCACCCATGTGCCGCGGCGCACCGGGCCCACGCCGCTGCCCGACTTCCTCATGCCCTTCCCGGCCGCGCTCAGCCCGCACCTGGACGCCGCCCGGCGCCATGTCGTCGAGTGGGCGCACCGGATGGGCATGCTGCTGCCCCAGCCCGGGGTCCCGCACTCGCACGTGTGGGACGAGCACAAGCTGGTCGCCTTCGACTTCCCGCTGTGCGCCGCCGGCATCCACCCGGACGCGACCCCCGAGGGGCTCGACCTCACCTCGGGCTGGCTCACCTGGGGCACCTACGCCGACGACTACTTCCCCGCGGTGTACGGACGCACCCGCGACCTGGCCGGCGCCCACGCGGCCAACGAGCGGCTGTCGGCCTTCATGCCGGTCGACGGTTCCGCCGCCCCGGCCCCGGCCACCGCCCTCGAACGGAGCCTTGCCGACCTGTGGGCGCGGACGGCCGGGCCGATGGAGGAGCAGGCGCGCCGCCGCTTCCGCACCGCCGTGGAGAACATGACGGCCAGCTGGCTGTGGGAGCTCGCCAACCAGGCGCAGAACCGCGTCCCCGACCCGGTCGACTACCTGGAGATGCGCCGCCACACCTTCGGCTCGGACCTCACGATGAGCCTGTGCCGGCTGGGCCACGGCCGGCAGGTGCCCGAGGAGGTCTACCGCAGCGGGCCGATGCGGTCGCTGGAGAACTCCGCCGCCGACTACGCCTGCCTGCTGAACGACGTCTTCTCGTACCAGAAGGAGGTCGAGTACGAGGGCGAGATCCACAACGCCCTGCTGGTCGTGCAGAACTTCTTCGACTGCGACGAGCGGACCTCGCTCGCCGTCGTCCACGACCTGATGACCGGGCGGATGCGGCAGTTCCAGCATGTGGCCGAGAACGAACTCCCCGTGCTGTACGAGGACTTCTCCCTCGGCGTGGAGGCGCGGGCGGTGCTGGACGGCTATGTGCGCGAGTTGCAGAACTGGCTCGCGGGCATCCTGGTCTGGCACCGCGGCTGCCACCGCTACGACGAGGCGGAACTGCGCCGCCCGGTGGGGGGACTCCGGCTGCCCACGGGCCCGACCGGGCTCGGCACGTCGGCGGCACGGCTGGCGGTTCTGGCCGCGCGCTGACGCGGCGCGGACGGGGGTCCGGCGCGGGGGCGGGGCGCCGGGTTCCGTGCCGCCCCCCGCGGTCGCGTTGCGGGGCCGTCCCGCCCGCCCGGGCGCCCGGGGTTCACCTCCGGCCACAGGCCGCGGAATCGCCGGGCACGGCGCGAGCGCGGTCGCCGTCGACGGCGCGCGGCCGGTGGGCGCCGCGGGCCGGGTCGTGCGGTTCCGCGACCCGGCCCGCGGCGTCGCGTCATCCCCCGTCCTCGCCGCGCGGGCGTACGGAGCGGGGCCGTGGACGCTCGCCCGAGACCTCTGTACGGCGGCCGTCGGGTGCGCGTGCGCCGCCTGGGTTCTCCTCCACCCGGCCGGCGAGCCGACCCACCGTCAGAACCCCTTGCGGCAGCCCCCGTCACCTGTCGCGGGCTGTCGTCACCCGCCCGGCCGCGCGGCGCGCGCGTCCGCTCGCCGGGTCGGGGCGGTCGGCTTATGTTCGCGCAAGGCGTGCTCTCGCCCAGCACCGTCCCCACGGCCGAAAGGCACCGAGAAATGATGCACCCGTGCGCCCGCCCGCCCAGGCTCCGCAGCGCTGTGCGGAGGGCCGTCGCGGCGGCCTACGCCGCCACCGTGCTCCCCATGGCTCTGGCGTGCGGCGGGCCCGCGGACACCACCCGGTCCGCCGAGGGCACGAGGACGGCGGCGTCCGCGCCGGCCTCGCCGCGCGCGCAGGCCTCTCCCGTGCAGGCCTCGCCCGTGCAGGCCTCGCCCAGTGGTTCTCCGGGCGCCGACGGCGACTTCCCGGCGCTCTCCGGCGAGATCGTCAGGAGGCTCGACAACGCTCTGGACGACACCCTGCGCAGGACCGGGGTGCCCGGCGTCAGTGTCGGGCTGTGGGCCGAGGGCAAGGGCTCCTACGTACGCGCCCTCGGCGTGGCCGACCGGAAGTCGAAGGCGCGCATGGAGCCCGGCCTCTACATGAGGGTCGGGAGCGAGACCAAGACCTTCACCGTGACGGCGCTGCTCACCCTCGTCGACCAGAAGAAGGCCGGGCTCGACGACCCCGTCTCCCGGTATGTGGACGGCGTGCCCGGCGGCGACGGCATCACCTTGCGGCAGCTCGCCGAGATGCGCAGCGGGCTCTACAACTACACCGACGACCCGAACTTCCAGAAGGCCCTCAAGGCCGACCCCGAGCGGGAGTTCGTCCCCGCGGAACTGCTCGCCTACGCCTTCCAGCACCCCTCGCCGTCCGCCCCGGGCTCCCGCTTCCAGTACTCCAACACCAACACGGTGCTGCTGGGCCTGGTGGTCGAGAAGGCGAGCGGCCGGCCGTTCGGCGAGTACCTGCAGCGCGACGTGCTCGACCGGGCAGGGCTGAAGCACACCGTCCTCCCCGCGGGACGTGCCTTCCCCAGCCCCCACGCCCGCGGCTACACGCGGCAGACCGAGGACGGCAAGGAGGCCGACGCCACCGACTGGAACCCTTCCTGGGCCTGGGCCGCCGGCGCCATGGTCTCCGACCAGCAGGACCTGCGCGCGTGGGCCCGCATCGTGGCCGAGGGCACACTGCTCGACAAGGCGACCCAGGCGCAGCGCACGACCTTCCGCCCCACCGCGTACGCGGGCATCGGCTACGGCCTGGGCCTCTTCGACAACCACGGCTGGATCGGCCACAACGGCTCGCTGCCCGGCTACCAGAGCACCGCCGTGTATCTGCCCGACGCCAAGGCGACCATGGTCGTGCTGCTCAACAGCGACACCGCCGTGGGCGGCAGCGAGCCCAGCAGCCTGTTCGCCGAGGCGATCACCAAGATCGTCACTCCGGACCACGTCTACGCGTTCCCGCCCGCCAGCGGCACGGGCACCAGCCCGAGCAGCAGCTGAGCGCCGTCCGCGCCGTCCGCGCCGTGCGCTCCGTCAGCGCCCCCGCCGCGGCGGTCAGCCCACCAGGAACGGCGGCCGGCGGTCCCGCCACGGGACGGCCTGTTCCAGCTGCGCGGCCACGCCCAGCAGCAGGTCCTCGCGGCCCTGTGCGGCGACCAGTTGCACACCGATCGGCAGCCCCTCGCGGCTCTGGCCGAGCGGCAGGCTGACCGCGGGGTGCCCCGAGACGTTGAAGGCCGCCGTGAACGGCCCGTACGCGAACAGCTCGCCCAGCCAGGAGCGCACCGTGTGCCGGGGGTCGTCGTAGCCGAGGGTGCCGTGCGGGGCGGGGAGCGCCCCGAGCGTCGGCGTGACGAGCAGGTCGTAGGCGGTGAGGAAGCGGCCCACCTCGCGGGTCACGCGGTGCTGCGCCTCGGTCGCCGCCATCAGCTCCAGTGCGGTGCACGCCTGGGTCTCGGCGAGCACCGCCCGCGACACCGCCTCCAGCAGCGAGCGGTCCATACGCGGCGCCGCCCGCAGCAGCGCACCACCCGCGGCGAACGCGGCCAGCGCGGCCGCCTCCACGAGGTCGTCGGCGTCCAGGCGCGGTGTGTCCTCGGTGACACGGTGCCCGATCCACTCCAGCACCTTGCCCGCGTCGACGGTGACGCCTGCGACCTGTCGGTCCACGGGCGTTCCCGACCACGCCGCGGTGGTCAGGGCGACGCGCAGCCGGCCGGGGTCGGAGCGCGCGGCGTGCGCGAACGGCACCGGGGGCGCCGGGAGGACGTGCTTCTCGCCGTAGGAGGTCCCGCTCACGGCGTCCAGCAGCGCCGCGGCGTCCCGGACCGTCCTGGTCACGGCGAACTCCACCTGGAGTCCGAACGCCGCCTCGCCCGCGGGCGGCCCGCACGGGGTGCGCCCCCGGCTCGGCTTGAGCCCCACCAGCCCGCAGCAGGACGCCGGGACGCGGATCGAACCGCCCGCGTCGTTGGCGTGCGCCACCGGCACCGCCCCCGCGGCGACCAGCGCTGCGGAGCCGCCGCTCGACCCGCCCACCCCGCGCGCCGTGTCCCAGGGGTTGCGCGTCGGGCCGTACCGCACCGGCTCGGTGGCGAAGCTCAGGCCGAACTCCGGCGCCGTGCTCTGGGCGAGCGCCACCAGCCCGGCGCCCCGGAACCGGGCCATCAGATCGTGGTCGGCCTCCGCGACCGCTGCGCGAAGGGCCCGGCTGCCGAGGGTGAAGGGCACACCCCGCGCGAACGGCCCGCCGTCCTTGATCACGAACGGCACGCCTGCGAAGGGTCCGTCCGGCCGGTGCGCGGGCGCGGGGTCGAACAACGGCAGCGTCAGCGCGTTGAGCTCGGCGTCCGCCACCTCCAGGGCCCTGCGGGCGACGGTCTCCACCTCGCCCGCGGTCACCTCCCCGGCGCGGATCAGCGCCCGCAGTCCCGTCGCGTCCCGCTCCGCGTACTCGTGGAGCTCCAGCGTTCCACCCTCCCGCGCCCGTTCGCGTGCCCCGTGCACTCGTTCCGCGGCCAGCGTGGCACGCGCCGCCCGGCCGCCACCACGGGGTTTTCGCCGGTGGGGCGGCGGCCGCCCGCTCCGCACGCGGCGTACCGTGCTCAGCCGCGGCGCAGTGCGATCCCGGTCGAGGGCGCGACGAGGGTGCCCATGTTGCGCTCCATCATCCGCAGCGCGGCGTCGGCGAGGTCCTGGTGGATGTGCGCGACCGCGTCCGGCGCGACGACGGTGGGCAGGTGGCGGATGTGCGCGTCCAGCGCCGAGTAGAGCACGCACTGCTCGGTGACCTGCCCGCACAGCACCAGGCGGTCCACGCCCAGTTGCCCCAGCAGGTATTCGAGCGGGGTCTGGAAGAAGATCGAGTGCCGGGCCTTCACGACGAACAGCGAGTCCGCGTCGGGGCGCACCGGGTCCACCAGGTCGGCGTGCGGGCCGTCGAGGGCGATGCCGAGGATCTCGTCGTGATGCGAACGCCAGCGGCCGAAGTTGTCGTTGACGTAGATGACGTCCACGCCCTCCGCCCGGGCCCGGGAGATCAGCCGCCGCACCCCGGGCAGCGCCTGGCGCACCGAGGGGAGCAGCAGCTCGGCGTCCTCGTGGTCATAGGTGTTGATCATGTCGATGACGACGAGCGCGGTGGTGCCGCCGGTGTCGCGCATACCTGGACGTCCTCGGGTGGGTGGTGGGGGGCCGCCGGGCAGCGTATGCCCGCGAAGGGCGCGCCCGGCGGAGCCCGCGCCGCAGACGGCGCGGGCGTCCGGCGGTCGGTGGCGCCGGGCCGTGGCCGGTGGTGGTGACGGGCGGCGGGCCGTGTCGGGCCTCGTTGCGCCGCACGGGCGGCATGGCTCGGCGCGGCGGCGTCGCGACCCCGGGGCGCCGGACCGGGCTGGTAGCTTCGCCAGCCTCGCGGGTCTGCCCGGTGCCGTGTCCCGCGCCAATCTTCTCGGGGACGGAGACCTGGGTGACGGAACAGGTGGACGACCAGGACAGCGGGCGCGGGAGCGCCGTGACCCCGCCGGCGGCCCTCGACCGCCGGGGCTTCGTCAGGTCGGCGGCGCTGGCCGCCGTGACCCCCGCAGTCCTCGGCACCACCGCCCACGCGGCCCCGCTCGCCCCGTCGTCACCGGCGGCGGTCCCGGCCACCGTGGCCGCAGCGGCCACCGCCGCGCCGGCGGCCGCCCCCGGCGCCGCGGCAGCGGCAGCCCGAGGCATGGTCGCCCGGCTGCTGGCCGTTCCCCCGCCCTCCCGGGGCACGCCGTGGCTGCGGCAGGCGCTGCAGGTGGCCGTGGAGCTGGAACTCGCCACCATCCCGCCCTACCTGTGCGCCTGGTGGTCGGTACGGGACCGGTCCGCCACCGTCGCGCGCCTGTTGCGCGGCATCGTCACCGACGAGATGTTCCACATGGGGCTGGCCTGCAACATGCTGGTCGCCGTGGGCGGCCGGCCGCGGATCGCCTCCGTCACCCCGGACTACCCCTGCCACCTGCCCGGCGGCGTGCGCAGCGAGCTGACGGTGTCCCTGTCGGGGCTGACCCGCCCGTACGTACGGGACGTCCTCATGGCGATCGAGACCCCCGAGTCCCCGCGCCCCGAGCCGTCCACGGGGCCGCCGACCATCGGGGACTTCTACAACGGCGTCGTCGCCGCCTTCCTCGAGCACCGCCCCGAGCTCAGCGTCCGCGGTCAGCTGGGTCAGCGCATCGGGCCCGACGAGCTGCGGCCGATGCGGACCCTGGACGACGTCGTCGCCGCGATCGAGATCATCAAGGAGCAGGGCGAGGGCAGCGCGAGTTCCCCCGCGGCGCCGGTCGGCGAGGCCACCGGGGCCAACCGCGACCTGGCCCACTACTACGCCTTCGCCGAGATCTACCACGGCCGCACCCTGCGGGAGACCGACGGCCAGTGGGAGTTCAGCGGCCCGCCCATCCCGTTCCCGGAGGTCCACCCCATGGGCGTCGTCCCCCGGGGAGGCTGGCCCCACCCGCCCCGCGAGGCCGCGGCTCTGCTGCGCCGCTTCGACACGGCCTACGGCGGACTGCTGCGCGACCTGGAGGCCGCCTGGTCGTCCGGGGACCACGGTGCGCTCAACCGCGCGGTCAGGACGATGGGGCACCTGGAGGAGCCCGCGCTCGCCCTCATGGAGATCCCGCTCGGCGACGGGCGCCACACCTACGGCCCCCAGTTCCGTCCGCTCGCCCCGGCGGGGGCCCAGCCGCCCGCCGTCCCGATCACCGGTCCTCCCGGACGCCGTCCGTAGAAGGCGCCCGCCCCCCGGCCGCCCCAGCCCGGTGCGGTCGGGCGACAAGCCCTCGGGCCGGAGCCCGTCGGGGACCGCCGCCGCTACGCGTCCGCGCCCCGGAACTCGTGGACGACCTCGATCCGTCCCACGATGTGCCGGTTGAACTCCGGCAGTTCCTCCGCCGGCACCCACAGTTCGAGGATCGTCCGGCCGCCCGCCTGGCGCACCGGGTAGCGGGCCGCGAAGGCGGCCCTTGGAGGCCGCGCGGATAGGCGGGCCGGCGTCGCGGGTCGATGGCTCTCGCCTGGCGGCGTTGTCGTCGGTCGCCGCAGCTCCGCTGCGTCTCCCTTCTCCGCCTTGCCAAACTCGGCCCTCGACTCGATCCTTTCTCCACCCCGCCTATCCGCGCGACCTCTTACCTGGAAGCGGGTCACATATCCGACGCCGGAGGCGGGGACGTTCCAGTCACGGGCGATGCGGATGGCGTAGTCCTCGTCGAGCACCGGGTAGAAGATCGGCTGTTCGGGCAGGCGCGGCGGCCACTCCCGCCAGTCCGCCGCCTCGACCAGGGCCAGTTCCTCCGGCCCGGTGGGGCGCCAGAGCGTCGTCGTCTCCGTTGGCATCCGCCCGTCCTCCCTTTCCTCGTGCTCGGCGTTCCCGCGGCCTTCCCCCCGTACGTCCGTCGTTCCGCGGCCGCCCGGCCGCTCACCGTACGGGCCGTCGCTGTCCCGGCCCACCGGTTTTCTGGCCGGCGCCGGCAGTGCGCGGACCACCTTCCCGCACGACCGGGGCCCCGGCCTCGTCGGAGGCCGGGGCCCAGCTGGCCGCCCGGAAGGCGGTCGCGAAGCGCGGCGGATCAGGCCAGGACGGGCTCGCCGCCGATCTGGCAGGCCTGGCAGGGCGGTTGGCCGCAGGTGCACTGGGTGATCGCTTCGAGCACCCCGCGGTCGTGGTAGAGGCACTCGTCGCGGCACGTGTGGCGGGGGATGAAGCCGGCTTCGATCTCCCCGGGCCAGGGCTCGTGGCCCTCGCGACAGCGGACGAACCGCTCCGGGTCGGTCGCGTGCAGCTCGCGCATCGCGGACCGCGCCTCGTCCTCCAGCTCCCGTACCCGGGTCACCAGGGACTTGAGCTCGGCGGCGAGGCCCTCGTACCGCTCGGCACCGGTCCGCACGTGGGCGGCCCGCAGGGCCATGGCTGCGTTGCCCAGGAACCTGACTGCGTCCTGGAGGTCGGTGACGTGGTGCATCTGAAGGCCGTTCACGCCACGGACCCACACGGCGTCCATGCTCACTTCTTCACCTCTCCGGTGTTCGCCTCGTCCCGGCGAAACGTTGTGTGCCGTCCGATGGAGCGCGGCGCCGTCGCCACTGCATTCACGGAAAGGCCGATGCACATGAACGCTAAAGCCGCGAGTGGTATCCGTCCAGGAAAACTGCAGTGAACCCCCTCACAGCGGTCATATCATCCGCAACATGCACCCCATGGTGCTCACCCGTGACGCGGTCCGTGGGTCTGGCGCACGCCGGTCACGAGGCGGATTCCCTGCGCGGCCTGCCCGCGGCGCGTCCCGGGCGCCCCGACATGCGTTCGCGGCCGGTGCGGGGTACAAGCGGCGACGGCGCGAGGGAGAGAGCTGGCTGAGAGGTCGCACGGATAGGCGGGGTGGAGCAAGGAGCGGGTCGAGGGCCGAGTCCGGCAAGGCGGAGAAGGGAGACGCAGCGGAGCTGCGGCGACCGACGACAACGCCGCCGGGCGAGAGCCGTCGACCCGCGACGCCGGCCCGCCTATCCGCGCGACCTTTTCATGTGATCCGGTGTTTCCCGGAGTGCCGGAAAGGGAACTCGGCAACTCCCTTCCGAAACACCCGGGGCGCCTTCTGCCGACCTTGACAACTGTCTTGCGGTGGCGTCTCCTTGAAATAGGGATTTGTCCCCCGGCGTGCGCTCAACGGGGTGTGTGCAGACGTCGAGGTTGACCTGGGTGCGCCGATGACCGGAGGCAACTTCATGGCGACCTACGAATACCTTTGCAGCGACTGCGGGCCTTTCGACGTCAGGCTGGCGATAGGCTCGGCGCCCGCCACCCACGACTGCCCCCTGTGTGCGGGCGAGTCCCGGCGGGTGTTCTCCTCGCCTTCCTTCGCCGTCACCCCGCACGCGCTCGCCGTCTCCCGTGAACGGGAGGAGAAGTCCCGTGAGATGCCGGACGTCGTGTCTGCCCTGCCGCCGCGCGAGAGCCCGGCGCCGCGGCCGCATCCGGCGCTGTCTCGGCTGCCCAAGCCCTGAACCGAGGGTGGCGATCGGGGAGTCATAGCTGTTCAGGGGGTCTGCGCCGGAGCGCGGACGCCGTTCCCGCCGCCGCGGGAACCGGGCGTCCGGTGCGGCCGGTCCCCTTGCGGACTTAGGAGGTGCGTCCCCGTGGCGAACGTGGGACTGCTCTTCGTCGGTGCTGTGCTGTTCATGAACGGCCTGCTGCTGCTGGGGAAGGTCGATCCCAAGTCGGCGGCGGTGTTCAACCTCTTCGTGGGTGCGCTCCAGGTGCTGACCCCGACGTACCTCATCTTCACGGCCGGCGGGGATCAGGACAAGATCCTGGCGGCATCCGGGCTTTACCTCTTCGGATTCACCTACCTCTATGTGGGGATCGTCCTCCTCGCGGGCATCGACAACGTCGGCGTCGGTTGGTACTCGCTGTTCGTGGCGATTGCCGCCCTCGGCTACTCGTTCGTCAATTTCCATCTCTTCAAGGACAACGCGTTCGGTGTCATCTGGCTGTACTGGGCGTTCCTCTGGGCTTTGTTCTTCGTGGTGCTCGGTCTCAAGAAAGCGGAGCACACCATCTATACGGGCTGGGTGACGGCGATCGAGGGCTGGGTCACGGGTGTGATCCCCGCGGCGCTGCTGCTGTCCGGCTACTGGAAGCACGACACGGAGATCGCCATAGCCCTGGGCGTCTTCGGCGTGGTCGTGTTCGCGGCGTTGTGGCCGCTGACGAGGGGGGCGCGGGAACGGGCCCGGGCCGAAGCGGTGGCCGCCGCGGCGTCCGGCTCGCCGCGTTAGGCGCCGGACGTGCCGGCTGCCCGGAAGTGCCCGAGGTGCGGGACCACCGTCCTGACCGGATCAGAAAAGAGAGGCTGTCATGCCCGACGTAGTTTTCAGCGTGGACCAGACCAAGTCGATGCGCGATCAGGACACCCCAGGTCACAACCGGTGGCACCCTGACATACCCGTCGTCGCCATGGTGAAGCCGGGAGCCGAGTTCCGCGTGGAGTGCCGGGACTGGACCGACTGCCAGATCGGCAACAACGACTCCGCCAACGACGTCCGCGACATCGACCTCACCGTCCCCCACATGCTCAGCGGGCCGATCGGTGTGGAGGGGGCCGAGCCCGGCGACCTGCTCGTCGTCGACATCCTCGACCTCGGCCCGGTGCCCCAGCAGGTCGGGGACGCCCCCGGCCAGGGATGGGGCTACACGGGCATCTTCGCCAAGGCCAACGGCGGTGGCTTCCTCACCGACTACTTCCCCGACGCCTACAAGGCGGTGTGGGACTTCCACGGCCAGCAGGCGGTCTCCCGGCACCTGCCCGGGATCCGCTTCACCGGCATCACCCACCCGGGACTGTTCGGGACAGCGCCCTCCGCCGAACTGCTGGCCCGGTGGAACGCCCGCGAGAAGGCGCTCATCGACACGGACCCCGGTCGCGTCCCGCCGCTGGCCACACCCCCGGACTCTGCCAACGCGCTCGCCGGCACGGCCACCGGGGACCTCGCCTCGCGCATCGCCGCGGAGGGCGCGCGCACGGTGCCGGCCCGTGAGAACGGGGGCAACCACGACATCAAGAACTTCACGCGCGGTTCCCGGGTCTTCTTCCCGGTCCACGTGAAGGACGCCAAGCTCTCCGGCGGCGACCTGCACTTCAGCCAGGGCGACGGGGAGATCACGTTCTGCGGCGCCATCGAGATGGGCGGGTTCATCGACTTCCACGTCGACCTGATCAAGGGCGGCATGGAGACGTACGGCATCTCCACCAACCCGGTGTTCATGCCCGGCAACGTCGAACCGCGCTACTCGGACTTCCTCACCTTCATCGGGATCTCCGTGGACCACGACACCGACACCAACTACTACCTCGACGCGACGCTCGCCTACCGCCGCGCGTGCCTCAACGCCGTCGAGTACCTCAAGAGGTTCGGCTACAGCGGCGAGCAGGCCTACCTGCTGCTCGGCTCGGCCCCCATCGAGGGACGCATCAGCGGCATCGTCGACATCCCGAACGCGTGCTGCTCCCTGTACCTGCCGACCGCCATGTTCGACTTCGACGTGCGGCCGTCGGCCTCCGGACCGACGCGGGCGGACCGCGGCCAGGCGGCGCTGACCTCCTGACCTCCCCACCTGTCCGACCGCATCGCGCCCGCGGCTCCCGTCCTCACCGGACGGGAGCCGCGGGCGGTCGCGCGGCGCGGGATCAGGATCGGTAGAGCGACTGGATCCTGACCACCTCGCCGTCGGCGTCGAAGCTGAGGTCGAAGCCCACCCAGGTCCGGACCGAGGCGGATTGGGCCCACCACCGGCTGATGAACTGCGACTGGGAGTAGGTGTGGGGAATGGAATCGTCGCCCAGCGGGACCGAGAGCAGGATGCGGCAGTCCGGTGCCAGGCGGACCGTCGTGTAGGGGCCCTTGCCAGGGATGATGTCCCACCCCTCGTAGGGTCCCGTGAGGGGTTCCTTGCGGGCGGAGCGCGCCGAGAGGTAGGTGCGTCCGTCCTTGCCCCAGACGTTCTCGAGCAGTACGAACTGCTTGCTGCCGGCCCAGTGGGTGGGGGTCCGCGGCGACGGCGGGGCCGACGGGACGGCCGACGGGCCGTCCGGTGCCGGGATTCCGGCGGGGTGCGAGGGGGAGGACGCGCCGGAGCGGCTCGCCGAGGGGGACGCCGAGGGGGCGCTTGAGGGCGGGGTGGAGGCCGGCGACGTGGCGGGGGAGGAGGCCGGGGCGGCCGCGCCGGCACGGCCGGTGTCCCCGTCGTCCACCCCCGCGCCGGAACAGGCGCCGAGGACGAGGGCGGTGAGGGCGAGGGCGGTGAGCCGGGCGGCGGCGCGGCGGCGCGGGGAAGGCGAGACGAGCACGGTGGGTCCCATCGGGTCGGTCGGGTAGGAGGTGCACAGGCTCTACGCCCCACGACCACAAGCGGGTTACACCGAAGATGTCATGGTCAGGTAACAGCCTCCCGCCGCGACCCGGCCTCCCGCAGGGACGCCACCCGCCCGTCATCGTCGTAGTCGATCTGGAAGGTCCACCGCGGCCCGCCGGCCAGTCGGCCGACCAGCTGGCCGAGTTCCCGGTCCGCGGGGCGCCCGCCGGAGAGGCGGCGGGTCTCGACCAGCGTGGTGCGCGGCAAGGTCAGCGTGTGCACCACGCCGGTGGGCTGCGGCGCTCCGCCGGCGACCGCCCGGAGCTGCAGCACGGTGACGCGCACCATGTCGCCCTGGACCACCGCGTCGTGGACGTAGCCCAGTTCGCCGGCGTACTCCTCGCCCGGCGCGGGAGCCGGGGGGACGAACGCGGCGGGCGGCGAGGTGACCGCCGCCGGCTCCGGCACCCGGGTGGTGGTCCTGGCCAGGGCGATCCCGCCTCCCAGCAGCGCGCAGCCGAGCACCGCCACGGCGCACACCCGTACCGTGCGGGCGCGGCGGCGGCGCTGGTCGCCGCGGGCCCGCACCCGGTGCGCGGCCACCGGCACGGCCCTGCTTCGGCCTGACTCGGCGAGTTCGGTGAGGAGCCTGCCCAGCTCGGTCCCGTCAGCCATGTCTGCCCTCCGGAAGTCGGCCCGCTCCGGGCTCCGGTTCCGTGTGCGCCAGCAGCCGTGCGAGCGTCGCCCGCCCACGGCTGAGGTGCACCTTGACGGTGCCGACCGGCGTGCCGGTCTCGGCCGCGACCTGGTCCACCGGCAGATCGCACAGATGGTGCAGGACCACGGCGCGCCGCTGGGCCTCCGGGAGACGCCGCAGCGCCTCGACCAGCACCACGTGGTGCGGCTCCGGCGGTGGGACGACCGGGGGCGGTCCCTCCCGGCGGGCCAGTGCGAGGGCGGTGCGCACGCGTCGCCACCGGCTGACGGCCAGACGCCACGCCACGGTGCGCACCCAGGCCTCGGGCGCGCCGTCCAGATCGATGTCGGCACGGTGCTCCCAGGCCCGGGCGAAGGCCTCCTGCACCACGTCCTGAGACTCCGCGAGGTCGCCCGTCATCGCGTACAGCTGTCCGACGAGGCGGCCGACGCTCGCACTGTAGAACGCGTCGAACTCACGCTCCCCCGTCGCGCGCCCAGAAGGCTCCTCGGGCAGCCGCATTCCTCATCCCCCGCCGGACGCCTGTGTGCCCCGGCGCACACATGGTCGATGCCGCGGGTCCATTGTGTTGCCTGAGGCGACCATGCTCAAGCGGTGGCCCCACGGCGTCGCGGCGGGCCCGGTTCCCTCGGGCCGGGCTACGCCCTCGCGGCGGGCTCGGCGCCCGCGGTGTGGCGGTCCACGTTGGCCGTCAGCCGGCGCAGCAGGTCCTGGGCGGTGGCGACCTCTTCCTGGGTCAGCCCCATGGCGTCCCAGATCGCGAGGGGCACCGTGCGGATCTGCTCCCGCAGCGCGGTCCCCTCCGGTGTCAGCGCCACCTCGACGACGCGCTCGTCGTCCACCCGGCGCCGTCGTTCGAGCAGGCCGCGCCCCTCAAGGCGCTTGATCAGCGGAGTGAGCGTCCCGTAGTCCAGGTGCAGCGCGGCCACCAGGTCCTTGACGGTCACGGTGCGGTGCTCCCAGAGCACGACCATGACCAGGTACTGGGGGTAGGTCAGGCCGACGGCGTCCAGCAGGGGCCGGTAGACGCCGGTGACCGCGCGCGAGGCCGCGTACAGCGTGAAGCAGAAGTGGTCGTCCAGCAGCGGCGAGGGCTCCGCTTGGTCGCCGGCGCCGGGTGCGCGGGTGTCGTCGTGCACGATCCTCTCCCTTCCTTGGTCGTCGGTCGGTCTCCGGTGGCCATTGTCCCACCAACCGCGTGAGCCATGGACTCGTGTACGATTGACTTGTGCACAACTTAAATGGACGCTAGGTTTTCGTCATCGGCCGGAGCGGGACGCCCCGGACCGACCACAGGTCCGGCACGCCGCCGGGCGCAGTCCGCCAAGGAGTCACCGTGAACCTCAAGACCGTCTTCCGCCCCACCCGCAAGAACGTCGCCGTCCTGGGCGCCGCCGCAGGCGCCGTGGCCCTCGCGCTGACGGCGACGGCCCCGGCAAGCGCCGCCAAGGCGACGCACCGCCCGCAGGAGAAGAAGCCCACGGTCGTCCTGGTGCACGGCGCCTTCGCGGACTCCTCGAGCTGGAAACGGCGTGGTGACCCGTCTGAAGCACGCGGGCTATCCCGTCGTCGCCCCGGCCAATCCGCTGCGCGGACTTGCGAGCGACTCCGCGTACATCCACAGCTTCCTGGAGAGCGTGCAGGGCCCGGTCGTGCTCGTCGGCCACTCCTACGGCGGCTCGGTGATCAGCGAGGCCGCCGCCGACTCCCCGAACGTCAAGGCGCTCGTCTACATAGCGGCCTTCGCCCCGGACAAGGGTGAGAGCCTCGGGCAGCTCTCCGACAAGTTCCCCGGCGGCACCCTGGGCGAGACCCTCAACCCCGTGTCCTTCCCGCTCCCCGGCGGCGGCACCGGCACCGACCTGTACATCAAGGCCGACAAGTTCCGCGCCCAGTTCGCGGCCGACGTGCCGAAGACCGTCGCCGAGCAGATGGCCGCCACCCAGCGTCCCCTGGCGGCCTCCGCCTTCGACGAGAAGGCCGTGAACGCCGCGTGGCACACCATCCCCTCCTGGGACCTCGTCACCACCCAGGACAAGAACATCACCCTGGCCGCGCAGCGCTTCATGGCCGAGCGGGCACACGCCCACACCGTCGAGATCAAGGCCTCCCACGCCGTCTCGGTCTCCCGCCCCGATGCGGTGACCCGCATCATCGAGCAGGCTGCCCGCTCCACCGTCCGCTGACCCCCCGGGCACGGCGCTCAGCCGGTCAGTTGACGACGAAGGCCCGACCGCGTCCCGGTCGGGCCTCGCGCCATACGCCGCGCCGTTCAGCCGCCGGCGACGGTGTTCCGCTTCTTCTGCATCGGGTAGGCGTCCGCGTACCGCACCAGGTCGAGGAAGCGCGGATCACCGACCGCCGCGAGCAGCTCCTTCTCGTCGACCGGCGCCGAGACCTTGGCCTTGTCGTCCGGGTAGAGGGCGAGCGCGACATCGCTGCGGCCGAGGACGAAGCGGACCTGGGTGTACGTGGTCTGCGGCCCTCCGGTGAACAGACGGACGGCCACCGCCTTGATGCCGCCCGGCAGCGTGCCCGCCGCGCAGGTTCCGCCCTTGAGGGCACCCGGGGCCTTCGGGCAGGAGGAGCCGGGACCGGTCGGCCCGGAGCCCTCGCCGGCGGAGGGCCGTACGGACAGAGTGATCGTGAACGATCTCCCGTCCTTCGTCTCGCCCTGGTAGCGGCTCACGTTCAAGTCGACAGGGCGCACCAGGCCGACCGCGTCCGGCAGGAGTTCGTCCAGGAGAACGGCCACCTGCTGCTGGAACCGCTCCTGCCGCTTCCGCTCGGCCGACGGGAGGTCGGCCATCGACTCCTCCGTGTCATTGCTGGGCTCCAGGTGGACCGGCGTCCGGTACGGCGCCGGCTCCTCGGACACGCGCGGAGCCGGGGTGGTGCTCGCGGCGGGAAGTACGGTCCCGCCTCCGCCGCCTCCGCCCGGCAGCGCAAGAAAGCCGAACGCCGCGGCCCCGACCGCGCAGGCGACCGCGACGGTGACGGCCACCCGCGCCCGTGCCGCGCGGCGCCGGCCCTGGACCACGGCGGCCGGCACCAGGTCGAGCACCGGCGGAAGGTCCGCCACCGCGTGCTCCATGGCGTCCCTGACCAGCAGGGCGCTCCCGTGCTCTTCCTCAGGCATGTTGTCTCCCACGCTGGTTCCTCAGCTTCCCGTGGCGTAGATGTGGGCCTCGCCCAACTGGGCGCGCAGTCTCGCCAGGGAGCGTGAGCACTGGCTCTTGACGGTGGACTCGCTGCACTTCAGCAGCGCGGCGACGGATTCGACGCTCTGGTCCTCCCAGTACCGCAGCACGACCATGGCGCGGGCCCTGTGCGGCAGTCCGGCGAGTGCTGACAGAAGCGTCACCCGCAGGTCTGCGTGGTCCGGCGCGGGTCCGGGTCCGGGGCGCGAGTGGGCCAGCAGATCCCGCAGCCGCCGCTTCCGCTCCGCCAGGTAGGTGCGGGTCAGCACGGTCCTGGCGTACGCGTCGATGTGGTCGGCGGCACTCGCCCTCCGCCAGTGCTGGAACAGCTTGGCCAAGGTGGTCTGCGTCAGGTCCCGGGCCGTGTCGGCGTCCCCGCACAGCAGGTACGCGGTCCGGTACAGCCGCTTCTGACTCGCCCGGGCGAAGTCCTCGAAGCTCTCCGGCGCCCGCGGACCCCCCACCGCACCCGGGCCCCGGCGGTTCTCCGGCATCTGGTCTCCTCTCGGGGCCCGTACGGGCCCATCCGTCACCCGTGTTCAGAGCGCCCCCGCGCGCCGGAGGTTGAAGCCTGATTCCACCGTGCTGCCTCGCGGTGCCGCGGAGGGGGCTCGGGGGAGGGGCAGGGGCGCTCAAGAGCGGGACGCTGGCCGGCGGGTCGGCAAGCGTGAGTTCTCCGCGTTCATCACCGCAGCGGTGGAGCGCGAGTTGCGCGGTCAGATCCTGGACGAGTACCTGGCCGACTACGAGCGCCGCCAGGGGGCGATCTCCGAGCAGGAGCAGGAGCGGGCACGCCGAGTCTTCGACGAGGTGTTCGCCGAGGAGGGGCAGTGGCCGGACGCAAGCTGAGCCACGAAGGCACCCTCGTTCTCGACTGCGAGGGCCTGTCGAAGTTCGGCGGTGCACCGTCGGACCGACAAGGCGCGGCTCGCCCGGGTCCTGTCCGGCGTGCGGATCGTGCACATCGGCGACGACGAGGCCAAGACCGCCTCAGCCATGCCGATCAATGCCGGGCTTCACGGTCACACATACGCCATTGAGGCCGTAGTGGCTGAGATGGCGCTGCGGCAGCGCCGCCCGGTCGTCATGCTCACCTCGGACGTCGACGACATGGCGAAGCTCTGCGGAGACACAGTGCGTCTCGTTGCTGTGCAGCCGACGCCGAAGACCCGCAGGCCGCGATCACTCGGTGTGCTGGGCCAGGGAAGGCCACTGCCCGTCGGCGAACTGCCGCCCCCAGTAGTAGGGGTGCACTTCCTCGAGGGAGCGCGCCTCCCACCGGGTCGGGTCGTCAGCCCGTGGGACGGCTACCTCCACGGACGGTCCCCACAGCGCGAGCCGTTCCTGGCAGACGCCGCAGGGAGGCAGGATCAGGATCCTGCCGCGTTCCACATCGCGGCAGACGCAGACGGAGGCGGTGACGGTCCGGTTCTGGGTGTAGGCCTGGATGAATGCCCCGGTCTCCTGGCAGAGCGCAACGGAACCGTGCATGTTGTCCAGCCCGACGCTCGTCAGGATGCCGCCGTCGGCGAGCCGTACAGCGGCGGCCCCGCCGGGTTCGCCGGTGGGCCAGCGCCGATCCATGAGTTCCACGGCCGCGTCCACAAGCGTCTGATCGAGTTTCATGCGCCGGAGTGTGGCACGGACCGAGGCCGTGAAGGTCACGTGCCGGCGTCGGGCCCGTACCACTGGAGGGCTTGCCCGGTGACGGCGGCGATGCACTCGAAGTCGCGGTCGGTGCGAGAGCGCGAGGCCCTGGAGTTCGGCGGCGGCTACCACCGGGTCGACCGCCCCTGCGCTGTGGTGCCGATCTCGTCTGGTCAGGCTTCCTGGACTTGCCAGGCCGGGCTCGCGCAGAGCGGTGTCGACCGTTCCCTCTCGGCGCACGCCCAGGGCCTGCGCATCGGCGAGCCTCGGCATGACGCGGCCGCCGAGGCGGGGCAGCGACTCGCAGATCTCTTCCATGAGGCCGTAGGGGTTATGGGGTGTCCGGTGACGCCTCGAGGCCGCGGAGCAGTAGGGCGAGGCCCCCGAGGAATTCATGGTCGGCGCTGACGTGCTGGGCGTGCCGGGCGGTCTCGATCATGTGCGGGAACTCGGTGGGCGGCAGCTGGGTGATGGTGATCGTGCCTGGGCCGGACAGGGCTCCGAGATGTTCCAACTGGATCGCTCCGATGACGTAGCTGAGCAGGCCGCGTAGAGCGACGACCCGCCGTTCACCCGTGATGCCTGCCTCGGTGAGGACTGCCAGCACGGTCTCCGACCAGCGCAGCACCCCAAGAGAGTGCTGCCGGTGGGCGATGGCGAGAGGGACGACCGCTGGATGGGCGCCTACGGCGTCTCGTAGGCGTCGCGCCATGATCTCGACCCGCTCGCGCCAGGACGCGTCGGGATTCGGCGGCTCGACGTCCACGGCGCTCAGTACCAGTTCGACGGTGAGTCTTTCGAGTTCCTCGCGATCGCTGACGTATCGGTACAGCCCCATCGTGCTCATGCCGAGCTGTTGGGCGACGGCGCGCATCGACAGCCCGGCGAGTCCGTCGCGGTCGATGACGGTGAGCGCGGCCGAGGCGAGCTGATGCGCGGTGAGTGAACGTGGGCGTGGCATAACGGTTGACAGCGTACGGTAGACGCCTACGCTGGTAGGTGTACACCATACGCCTATGGGGAGTGTCCATGGCCAATTCCCGCAAACCGATGGAGCCCGGCTCCCTCGTGAAGGAACGCCGTCTCAACGCGGTTGCCGGCAGCGAGCAGGTCGCCGTTCCCGACCCCGACCGGCTGATCCACCTTCAGTTTCGGCGCTTCGCCGGATGCCCGGTCTGCAACCTGCATCTGCGGTCGGTGGTACGGCGACACCGGGAGATAGAGGCCGCCGGTGTACGTGAGGTCGTGGTCTTCCACTCGCCCGCCGAGGAACTGTTACGCCACACCACCGACCTCCCGTTCCCGGTCGTCGCCGACCCGGCCAAGCGGCTGTACACCGAGTTCGGCGTGGAACGGTCGCCCCGCGCGCTGCTGAGCCCGCGAGTCTGGGGGGCGATCGTCTGGGCGGTCGTGTCCGGCGCGTGGAAGGTTGTCCGCGGGCGGGAGCACCTGCCCTCCAGCAGCCCGATCGGCGGCCGGCTCGGTCTTCCCGCCGACTTCCTCATCGCGCACGACGGCCAGGTCCTCGCGTGCAAGTACGGCGAGCACGCCTACGACCAGTGGTCGGTCGACGAACTACTGGAACTGGCAGCCCGTGTCCAACATACGCCGCCTGCGCATCCCGGCTCCCTCGGTGATCGAAATCCTCCCTCGGCGCCAGAAGTCCAGGAGTAGCCGTCTGCGGCCGAAGCGGACACGGCTGCACCGAGCCGCGCGGGCGCAAGGCAGGTCCACTGCTCGAGGCGAAGTCGGTCCAACGGCAGGCGAAGCCCACGATGTCCCGCGCTGGCTTTGTTCACCGGTTTCGACAGCAGTTGTGCAGTGCTTCGGGAGGCACCCGGGCCCCGGCGTGTTCGATGGTCACGAGAAGCGACAGCGCCGGTGCGCGTCGATGGGAATGGCGCCGCTCCAAGTGGCCCCTACGAGCTGCTGGATGCTCCGGCGGTGCGGATGGTCGGCTTCGGGTTGGGTGCGCACCGAAGGGCGAGGTCTCGGTCCTAGCGGCCGGCTGTCGGCGTGGCCGTCGGCTGCCACTCGCGGCGGAGGAGGCCGAAGACCCAGGAGTCGGAGACATCGCCGTTGACGACGCAGTCCTCGCGGAGGGTGCCTTCGCGGACGAAACCGAGCTTCTCCAGGACCCGGGCGGAAGCCGCGTTGCGGGTGTCGGCCTCGGCCTGGACGCGGTTCAGGTCCAGGGTGTCGAACGCCCACCGCAGGACTGCGTGCGCGGTCTCCGTGGCGTAGCCGTGGCCCCACGCGGCGGCGTCGAAGACGTAGCCCAGGGACGCGCTGCGGAAGTCCGGGTTCCATCTGGTCAGGCCGCACCAGCCGATGAACGCGCCGTCGGAGGCGCGGTCGACGGCCACCCGCGCTCCTGTGCCTTCCTCCTCGATCGTCCGGCTGGTCGCGATGAAGCGCTGGGCGCGAGCCGGCTCAGTCCACGGCGGGGAGTCCCAGTAACGCAGCACGTGGGCGCTGCTGTGCAGCATGTAGAGCGGCGCCGCGTCGGCGTCGGTGAACGGCCGCAGTCGCAGGCGGGCGGTGTGCAGCTCGGGGGTGGGCAAGGTCATGCGGAGCATGCTGCCGCGTCACGCTCCACCCTGACCATCCGATTGTTCTGGGGGTTCGGGGAGGGACGGGGGCGTCCTGACCTGCGGCGGAGAGGGGCATCGGGAGTACGGGACGGCCGACTGCACGACGCTCGCCACACCGCGGCGACGGTCCTCCTTCTGCTCGGCGTTCCCGATGTCGTCGTGGACGCGATGATGGGCTGGGAGCCGGAGGCTCGGCCCGGATGCGCTCGCGGTACATACACGTGACCGGACCCGTGCTGAAGAACGTGGCTCGCCAGGTCGGCGACGCGCTGTGGAGCGCACCGGATACCAACTGAGACGGAAACTGAGACGGAGAACGTCGAAGGGCCCCACCGCGACCGGTGGGGCCCTTCGACAACGTGCCCGGTGAGGCACTGGCGGAGGATACGAGATTCGAACTCGTGAGGGGTTGCCCCCAACACGCTTTCCAAATGGTCGTCCGTGGGTTCGGAGGTGGTCGTGGGTGTCCTGACCAGCCGTGGAGCGGACTGTTCAGCGGCGTCCGGACACAGCTGAACGTAGGTGAATGAGACCAGAACCGAGACCACGAGGTGACGGGTGGGCGGCTCGCGTCGTTCTACGGGTGCTGCACCCCGACCGAATTCCTACTTGTTTGATAATGTTGGTCCCATGAGCGAGATTCCCTACAGCGTCGGCGAAGGGCCGGCCACCAGGGTCAGCCTCTCCCTCCCCGAGGGGACGGCGGAGGCGATCCGCCGACGGGTCGGCAAGCGTGAGTTCTCCGCGTTCATCACCGAAGCGGTGGAGCGCGAGCTGCGCGGTCAGATCCTGGATGAGTACCTGGCCGACTACGAACGCCGTCAGGGGCCGATTTCCGAGCACGAGCAGGAGCGGGCACGCCGGGTCTTCGACGAGGTGTTCGCCGAGGAGGGGCAGTGGCCCGCCGCAAGCTGAGCCACGAAGGCACCCTCGTTGTCGACTGCGAGGGCCTGTCGAAGTTCGTCAGTGATCACGAGCCCGTCGTCGCCCTCATCGCCGAAGCCCGCAAGCGGGGCATGGAGGTGGTCGTCAGCGCACTCACCATCATCGAAGAGGTGCATCGCCGGACCGACAAGGCGCGGCTAGCCTGGGTCCTGTCCGGCGTGCGGATCGTGCACATCGGTGACGAGGAGGCCAAGGCGGCCTCAGCCATGCTGATCAATGCTGGGCTTCATGGTCACACATACGCCATCGACGCCGCCGTGGCCGAGATGGCGCTGCGGCAGCGCCGCCCCGTCGCCATGCTCACCTCGGACATTGACGACATGGCGAAGCTTTGCGGTGACAGAGTGCGCCTCGTCGCCGTGTAGTCGACGCCCCGCCCAGGACCTGAACGTCGGGATGCGAGGTCGGCCCGTACGTCTTGTCTCAGCGCGGCGTAGCGGGGTCGGTGGACCAGTCGGTAGGGCCCAGGGCCGTGAACGGTGGCGTGGCCGGACGGCTCGTCCTTCATGGTGCCGTGAGGCGCAGCAGCCGCGCGTTGGCCTCGTCCGGCGCGAAACGGTCCGGGGCGAATTCCGTGGCGGACCGAAGACCGAGCCACACCAGCATGGCGTGGTGTTCCTTATGCGCCGGGTCGGCGAGGATCACTTTGAGATCGCTGTAGCCGGGGGCGCCGCCGCAGTCCTCGGGCGGGCACGCCCCGGCACCGTCCACGCAGTACGGATAGTGAAGCCCGGCTGAGGCTGTCTGGACCTGCTCCACGGTGATGAGGTGCTCCCAGGAGTCCCCGAAGTCGTACGTGTACACGAAATGGGCGCCCGGTTTGAGTAGGGCGGCCAGTATGGCGGTGCGCTCGTCGCGGAATCCGAGTTCGCCGTCGGGGCGGCCGTACTGGACGCCTGAGATGGGCAGCGCCCAGGGAGACCAGGGCCTTCAGGACCCGTTGGATGTCGTGGTCGTTGGCGGTGCGCAGATGCCCCAGACGGTCGGGAGACAGGTCGTCGAGCACGTACAGCGGGCTGACCGCCTGCCACACCACCTCGTGCAGGTCACTGAGTGGCACCGGGGCGGTGGTCGCGTACAGCCGCTGCAGCAACGCCCGCAGACCCCGGTCGTACTCGTGCGAGAGCAGGGATTCCAGCCAGCCGGAGACCGTCACGGCCGGGCCGATGTGCGGCAGCGCTGCGAACAGCGCGCCACGCAGCTCGTCGGGGCGGTCCAGCAGCCTGGCGTTCTTCTTCACCGGCAGAGCAGGCGCCCGCCCGCGGTCCGCAGCAGTCGTGCCGCCTTCGCCCACTCGACCAGCAGTGTGAGGTGGTACAGCTCCTCGCTGGATTTCGTCTTGAACGTACGGTCTCCGATCACCGGGTCCATCCGGTCGCCGGTGTCCAGAACCTCCACCAGTGCTCGCGCGTCGGCAAGCGTCACACGGCCGGTCTGGGTCAGCTTGCGGCCCGTGCCGACCCAACCGACCAGCGCTCGCACCTGCTCGACGGTCCCGCCCACTGTCTCACCCATGTTGACCTGCCCGTTCCGGTTCGTGTCCCGACTCACCCGAACCCAGGATGGCAGCACCGCCGGCGCACCCTGTGCTTCGCATGGGGGCGACACGGAAGTGGCAGACTATGACGGTGACAACGCGCGACGAGGAACTGCTGGCCCGGGTCCAGGAGATGAGGGAACGCGGCAGCGCGCCGAAGCAGATCGCGAAGGCGCTGGGGCTACGCCCGGCCCAGGCGACCGCGCTGGTCAGACGGGTCGCCGAGGCGGCACTGGCGAACATCGCGCCGGATAAGCGGCCGGTGGTGGGCTGCTGGGTCAACGCGGGCTGGAGCGCGGGACTGGACATGGCCAAAGCCCCGGACTGGGCGGCGGCCGACCCCCTCGGCCAGGAGCCCGACCCGGGCACGGGCGGCTTCGCCCAGATTCTCCTGGCCCGCCAGGAACGTGCCAGCAGGGTGACCGTCACCGGGTTCCTGGTGGACGTCTACTGCCTGGGAGTCAAGAACGTCACCGACCCCGAGGTGATGGGGTCCGGATCCCTGACCACCTACGTACCGATGTACTACTCGGCCTTCGATCATCGGCCGCTGCCGATCGGCGTAGAGCAGGCGCAGACGATCGTGCACGATGCGGTCGCCTACGCCCGCGGTCTTGGCTTCGAGCCCGCGGGCGGCTTCGCCGACGCAGCAGTGCACCTGGGTGTCCCGCCCGGCGACCGGCCCGTCATCGGCTTCGGCAGGGACGGCAAGCCGCTCTACTTCTCCGGCCCCTACGACAACCTGCGCAAGGTGGTCCAGATCCTCGAGCGCACCTGCGGTCCGGGCAACTACGACTACGTTGCTCATCTGTAGGAACGGGACGCGAGCGGTACGAAGCGGAAAGACGAGCAGTGATACCGGTCGACCAGCAACAGGAGCCCACCGGCGCTCCACGGGTCCGGCGCACCGAGCACGAGGCGCAGGTCAACCTGCTGACGGTGCTGCGCCTGTGTATGACGCAGAAGCTGCGGTGCAGCGAAAAGACCCGCCGCCCCAGCACGGCCACCGTCTCGGCGGTCGCCGACGTCCTGGACGGCAGCGACTTCTATCCGGACGAGGCCATCGCGGCCTTCGCCTGGCCGATGCTGCTCCAGGCGGGCGGCCTCGCCCAGCTCACCGGCGGTCGGCTCGTGCTGACCACGTGCGGACGGGCCGCGCTGACCCGGCCACCGCACCTGACCCTTCCTCAGCTGTGGCAACGCTGGCTGAACAGCAGCCTCCTGGACGAGTTCTCCCGCGTCGAGGAGATCAAGGGCCAGCGCTCGGCGAACGTCCTGACCGCCGTTAAACCGCGCCGCAAGCTCGTCGGCCAAGCACTGGCCGGCCTCACCCCGGGCGAGTGGATATCCATCGACGGCCTGTTCACAGACATGCGCGCGGCCGGTCTGGATCCAGTCGTCCACCGCAGTGAACGCGCCCTGTGGAAGCTGTACCTGGAGGATCCGCAATACGGCAGCCTCGGCTACGACGGCCACCACGGCTGGTCCCTCCTCCAGGGTCGGTACACCCTGGCAGTGCTCTTCGAGTACGCCGCCACGCTCGGCCTCATCGACATCGAGTACGTCCCCCCGGCGGGCGCCCGCGATGACTACCGGGACAACTGGGGTGGCGACTACCTCGACCACCTCAGCCGCTACGACGGCCTGTCCGCACTCCGCCTCAATCCCCTGGGCGCCCACGCCGTCGGCCTCACGGGCGACTACGCCCCTGCCCAGGTCCCCGCCTCGGCCGTCCCGACGGGCAGGGTCACCGTCCTGGCGAACTTCGACATCGTCGCCCTCGACGGGCTGCCCTCCGCCGACACACTCCTCTTGGACGCCTTCTCCGACCGGAAAGCCGACCGGGTCTGGACGCTCACCACCGCTTCTCTTCTGCACGCCCTCGACCGCGGGCACACCCTCGACGAGCTCCGTGGCTACCTGGACCAGGCCGCCTCGCACCCCGTGCCCCAGACCGTCACCACCCTGCTCGATGACACTGGCCGTCGCACCGGCCGACTCCGCGATGCAGGACAGACCCATCTCATCGAGTGCGCGGACGAGACACTGGCAGCCCTCATCATCAGCGACCGCCGCCTGCGCGTGCTGTGTACCCGAATCGGCGAGCGCCACCTTGCGGTCTCCCCCGATCGTCTGCCGGCGTTCCGGAAGGCCGCCCTGGCCCTGGGCTACCCGCTGGCCTGATGGCACGAGAGAGCCGCTTCGGGGCCCCTCTGGCCGAGGCCGGGGCGCACGTCGTTGCGTGACCGCTGATTATCGGCAGAGGGCGCGCTCGCCGCATGGTGAAATGTCTTGAATGTCGGAAATGAATGAGACCGAGACTGAGACCAAGGCCGGAGTGTCAACTGAGACCACGAACGTCGAAGGGCCCCACTGCGAACAGTGGGGCCCTTCGACAACGTGCCCGGTGAGGCACTGGCGGAGGATACGAGATTCGAACTCGTGAGGGGTTGCCCCCAACACGCTTTCCAAGCGTGCGCCCTAGGCCTCTAGGCGAATCCTCCGCGGCAAACATTACTAGACCGGAGGGAGTGCTCGCGAACTCGTTCCCGGGTGATCCGATCGGGTACGCTGGGTCCCAGCCCCTCACGTGGCGCTATCTCGCTGAACCCCCCCAGGGCCGGAAGGCAGCAAGGGTAGGTGGGCTCTGGCGGGTGCGTGAGGGGTCTTTTGCTGCCTTCTACTCCCCGCTGACCTGCGAGAACCCGGGCGTGGGCGGTCGGCGGGCACCCCGGCTGTGGGGTCCGTCACATCCGCGGGGCCCGGGTGTCGGTGGGGGCCGATATCGTCGTAGGCGTGTCCCTCGCTCTGTACCGCCGCTATCGTCCCGAGACCTTCGCCGAGGTCATCGGGCAGGAGCACGTCACGGACCCGCTGCAGCAGGCACTGCGGAACAACCGGGTCAATCACGCGTACCTGTTCAGCGGGCCGCGCGGCTGCGGCAAGACGACCAGCGCCCGCATCCTGGCGCGCTGCCTGAACTGCGAGAAGGGCCCGACGCCGACGCCGTGCGGGGAGTGCCAGTCGTGCCGCGACCTGGCCCGCAACGGCCCCGGGTCGATCGACGTGATCGAGATCGACGCGGCGTCGCACGGTGGTGTGGACGACGCCCGCGACCTGCGGGAGAAGGCATTCTTCGGGCCGGCCAGCAGCCGCTACAAGATCTACATCATCGACGAGGCGCACATGGTCACCTCGGCGGGCTTCAACGCCCTGCTGAAGGTGGTCGAAGAGCCCCCGGAGCACCTGAAGTTCATCTTCGCGACCACCGAGCCCGAGAAGGTCATCGGCACCATCCGGTCGCGGACCCACCACTACCCGTTCCGCCTGGTCCCGCCCGGCACGCTGCGCGACTACCTGGCGGAGGTCTGCGAGCGCGAGGCGATCCCCGTCGAGGCCGGGGTGTATCCGCTGGTGGTCCGGGCCGGTGCCGGGTCGGTGCGTGACTCGATGTCGGTGATGGACCAGTTGCTCGCCGGCGCGGGCGAGGCAGGTGTGACGTACGCCATGGCGACCTCGCTCCTCGGCTACACCGACGGCGCGCTGCTGGACGACGTCGTGGACGCCTTCGCCTCCGGGGACGGCGCGGCGGCGTTCGAGGTCGTGGACCGCGTCATCGAGGGCGGGCACGACCCGCGGCGCTTCGTGGCCGACCTGCTGGAGCGGCTGCGGGACCTGGTGATCCTCGCGGCCGTGCCGGACGCGGTGGAGAAGGGCCTGATCGACGCCCCGGCCGACGTCGTGGAGCGCATGCGGGCCCAGGCCGGGGTGTTCGGGGCGGCCGAGCTCAGCCGCGCCGCGGACCTGGTCAACACCGGGCTCACGGAGATGCGCGGGGCGACCTCGCCGCGCCTGCAGCTGGAGTTGATCTGCGCCCGCGTGCTGCTCCCCGCGGCCTACGACGACGAGCGGTCGCTGCAGGCCCGCCTGGACCGGCTGGAACGCCGTGCGTCCGCCGGTGGTTTCGCACCGCCCGCGGGCGGCGCGGCCGCTCCCGTCGTGGAGTTCGGGGAGCCGCTCCCGCCCGGCGGCGGCCCTGCCGCGGCCCGGGCAGCGATGGGCGGCCCGACCCGGCCCGCCGAAGCCGTCCCCGCGCCGGCGCCCGCAGCCGCCCCGGCTCCCGCCCCGGCAGCGGCAGTCGCGGAGCCCGCGCCCGCCGCCCCGCCCGTGCAGCCCTCCACTGGCCAGCGTCCCGGCGCCTGGCCGACCGCCGCCGCCCCCGGCGGCGGGCAGCGCCCCGGCGCCTGGCCCACCGCGGCGTCGGCGCCGTCCCCACAGGCACAGGCACAGGCACAGCCCCAGCCTCAGGCACAGGCCCCGGCGCCGGCCGCCGCGCCTGCATCCGGCGCGCAGCCCATCGGCGACGCCTCCCGCGTCCACCAGATGTGGCCGACCGTCCTCGAGGCGGTCAAGCGGCTGCGGAAGGTGACCTGGATACTGCTCGACCAGAACGCCCGGCTCGTGGGCTTCGACGGGTCGACGCTGCAAATCGGCTTCGACAACCCCGGGGCCCGCGACAGCTTCGCCAACCGCGGCCACGAAGAGGTCCTCAAGCAGGCGATCAGCGAGGCCCTCGGCGTCCAGTGGCGCATCGAGGCGATCGTCAGCCCGGGCGGCGGCCCCGGCGGTGGCATCGGGGGCGGCGCGGGGCCGATGGGCCCGGCCGGCGGGCCCGCCGGGCCCCGGCCAGGCCCCGCCTCTCCGGTGCCGTCCGCGCAGCAGCCGTACCAGCAGCAGCAGCCCCCGCAGCAGCCGCAGCAGCAGTCCCAGAGCCCGGAGCCGTCCCCCGCGCCGCCGTCCGCGCCAGCGGCGTCCGCGGCCCGAGCCGCGGTGGGCGCCGCGCCGGCGGCGTCCGCGTATCCGCCGGTCGCCGACGAGCCCCCGCCCGTCGAGTACGACATGCCCGAGGACGACGACCCGGACCTGGACGAGACGGCGCTCAGCGGCCACGACCTCATCGTGCGCGAGCTCGGCGCCACCGTGATCGAGGAGATCGCCAACCAGTAGGCGCCTTTGCGCTGTTGCGCGCGCGGAAACGGCACGGCCGGAGTGGAACGGGCGACGCGCCCCGCTCGTTCCCTCGTACGGGTAGCGCGAGTCGGCGCCTGAGCACGTAGGCTCGCTCTACCCGCACAACCGACGTCGTGAGGCAGGAGCGAGACCGTGATCCCCGGTGGTCAGGCGAACATGCAGCAGCTGCTCAAGCAGGCACAGAAGATGCAGCAGGACCTCGCGGCGGCCCAGCAGGAGCTTGCCGAGACCGAGATCGAGGGTACGGCCGGCGGTGGCCTGGTGAAGGCGACCGTGACCGGATCCGGCGAGCTGCGGGGTCTGGTCATCGACCCCAAGGCGGTCGATCCTGAAGACACGGAGACGCTGGCCGACCTGGTCCTCGCCGCCGTGCAGAACGCCACCGCGAGCGCGCAGGAGCTGCAGCAGAACAAGCTCGGCCCGCTCGCCCAGGGGCTCGGGGGCATCCCCGGCCTTCCTTTCTAGTTACCCGGGCGACGAAGAGGGCACAGCGTGTACGAGGGCGTGGTTCAGGACCTGATCGACGAGCTGGGCAGGCTGCCCGGCGTGGGTCCCAAGAGCGCGCAGCGGATCGCCTTCCACATCCTGCAGGCCGATCCCGCCGACGTCCGACGGCTCGCGCACGCTCTCAGCGAGGTGAAGGCGAAGGTCCGGTTCTGCGCGGTCTGCGGCAATGTCGCCGAGGCCGACCAGTGCCGGGTCTGCCGTGATCCGCGCCGCGACCCGGCCGTCATCTGCGTGGTCGAGGAGCCGAAGGACGTGGTGGCGATCGAGCGGACCCGCGAGTTCCGCGGCCGCTACCACGTGCTCGGCGGCGCGATCAGCCCGATCGAGGGGGTCGGCCCGGACGACCTGCGCATACGGGAGCTGCTGGCGCGGCTCGCGGACGGCGCCGTCACCGAGCTGATCCTGGCCACCGACCCCAACCTCGAGGGCGAGGCGACGGCCACGTATCTCGCACGCATGGTCAAACCGATGGGACTGAAGGTCACCCGTCTCGCCAGCGGCCTGCCGGTCGGCGGCGACCTGGAATACGCCGACGAGGTCACGCTCGGGCGGGCCTTTGAAGGAAGGCGGCTGCTTGATGTCTGACAACGCCCTGGACCGCGACGACTTCGCGTCCTCGATCGCGGACCAGATCGAGAGCTTCATCCTGTCGGTGCGGGAGGTCGCCAAGGGCGACGACCCCGACAGCGCGGTGCCCTACCTGCTGCTGGAGGTCTCCCAGCTGCTGCTGGCCGGTGGGCGTCTCGGGGCGCACGAGGACATCGTCCCGGAGGAGCGCTACGAGCCCGACATCGGCCCGGAGCCCGACGCCGACGAACTGCGCCAGCGGCTCGCGGTGCTGCTGGAGCCGATCGACGTCTACTCCGAGGTCTTCGACCCCTACGTGCCGCACAGCACCCCGGTGGCCTGCCGGATCTCCGACGACCTCGCGGACGTGGTGACGGACCTCGCGCACGGCCTGGCGCACTTCCGGGAGGGCAGGGTCAGCGAGGCGCTGTGGTGGTGGCAGTTCTCCTACTTGTCCAACTGGGGTCCGACCGCCTCGGCCTCGCTGCGTGCCCTGCAGTCCCTTGTCGCGCACGTGAGGCTGGACAGCCCGCTGGACGCGCTGAACGGTCTGGACACCGACCACGGCGCGGACGACGAGGAGCGCCTCGCCGCCGAGGCCGGCCGGGTGATGGCCGCCGAGATCGCGAGGCCCCTGGGGCTGCGCCCCTCCCGCTGATCGGAAGGACCCGGCTCGAGGACGGAGCGCACGGGCGACGCGCGTATCTCGGCGCGTCTATGCCTCGGGGCCGCCATGGGCCGCCCATGGGGGCCTTGTCTCGGGGCAACGTGTATGCCTCGGGGCGTGCATATCTCGGCGCGTCCTGGGGGAGAGGTTCACGGAGTGGGCCCAGCGTCTCACCATATGATATTGAGGGGTTCGTCCCGGCCTGCTCGTTAGACTGTGCCGAACGCAGTACCGGACATTAGGAGCGCACGTGGGCCTTGTCGTGCAGAAGTACGGCGGCTCCTCCGTAGCGGATGCCGAAGGCATCAAGCGCGTTGCCAAGCGGATCGTCGACGCCAAGAAGAGCGGCCACCAGGTCGTCGTCGTGGTCTCGGCGATGGGTGACACGACGGACGAGTTGATCGAGCTCGCCGAGCAGGTATCCCCGATGCCGACCGGCCGTGAGTTCGACATGCTGCTGACCGCCGGAGAGCGGATCTCCATGGCCCTGCTGGCGATGGCGATCAAGAACCTCGGCCACGAGGCGCAGTCGTTCACCGGCAGCCAGGCGGGTGTCATCACCGACTCCGTCCACAACAAGGCGCGCATCATCGATGTCACGCCGGGGCGCATCCGCACCGCGCTCGACCAGGGCAACATCGCGATCGTGGCCGGCTTCCAGGGCGTTTCCCAGGACAGCAAGGACATCACGACGCTGGGCCGGGGCGGCTCCGACACCACCGCGGTGGCGCTGGCGGCGGCCCTGGACGCCGAGGTGTGCGAGATCTACACCGACGTCGACGGCGTGTTCACCGCCGACCCGCGCGTGGTGAAGAAGGCGCGCAAGATCGACTGGATCTCGTCCGAGGACATGCTGGAGCTCGCCAGCTCCGGCTCCAAGGTGCTGCTCCACCGCTGCGTGGAGTACGCCCGCCGTTACAACATCCCGATCCACGTCCGGTCGTCGTTCTCCGGCCTCCAGGGCACCTGGGTCAGCAATGAGCCCCGAGAGGACCAGAAGGG
This sequence comes from Actinacidiphila sp. bgisy167, assembly GCF_057707665.1. NCBI lineage: Bacteria > Bacillati > Actinomycetota > Actinomycetes > Kitasatosporales > Streptomycetaceae > Actinacidiphila > Actinacidiphila sp. bgisy167. The sequence continues at coordinate 42,751 of NZ_JBYIQP010000044.1, forward strand.
CATGGAGCACGCGATCATCTCCGGTGTCGCGCACGACACATCCGAGGCCAAGGTGACGGTCGTCGGTGTGCCCGACAAGCCGGGCGAGGCCGCCGTGATCTTCCGGGCGATCGCGGACGCCGAGATCAACATCGACATGGTGGTGCAGAACGTGTCGGCCGCGGCCACCGGCCTGACCGACATCTCCTTCACCCTCCCCAAGGCCGACGGCCCGAAGGCGATCGAGGCGCTGCAGCGCGTCCAGGGCGGCATCGGCTTCGAGACGCTCCGCTACGACGACCAGATCGCCAAGATCTCGCTGGTGGGCGCCGGCATGAAGACCAACCCGGGCGTCACGGCGCAGTTCTTCGAGGCACTGTCCAACGCGGGGGTCAACATCGAGCTGATCTCGACCTCCGAGATCCGCATCTCGGTCGTCACCCGCGCCGAGGACGTCAACGAGGCCGTGCGAGCGGTGCACTCCGCGTTCGGTCTCGACAGCGAGAACGACGAAGCGGTCGTCTACGGAGGAACCGGCCGCTGAACCCCGTCGTACCGGTCAAGTGATCAAAATCGGTGGTCCGTACCGCTTGATCGGATGCCTGTAGACGCCAGAGAATTTCAGCTCCCTGTGTGCCGCAACCACGCGGCGCGCAGGGAGCGTCCTTGTGTGTCAGTGCACTGCCCTACTTTGTGCTGCAGGCCGGGCGCGGCGCAACGGCGCCAGCGATAGGGGCATTGGGGAAGAGTTGGTACGCATGGGCATAGCTGCTGCACCGCCGAATGCGGTGCCTCGGGCGTACAACCCTGACGGGGGGACGCGTGTCCAACAGTCGTGGCAGAGGCACTCGGCATCGAAGCACCCCTCCTGGGGCGGGGCGGCGCTGCGGCGCGCCCGCTGGTCCGCCGGCCCTCGGGCACGGTCGGCGGCATTCCGGTGATCGCCCCCTGGCCTGTGGTGCAGGCGCCTTCGGACCGCGGCGACACTGACGCCGCGATGTCAGTCGGGACGACCGTCGACCACCTCACCGAGACCTACCGGGCCCACTACCGCTCGCTGCTCGGTCTCGCGGCGCTCCTGCTGGACGACACCGCGTCCTGCGAGGACGTCGTCCAGGAGGCCTTCATCCGCGTCCACTCGGCCCGCAAGCGGGTCCGCGAGCCCGAGAAGACCCTCGCCTACCTCCGGCAGACGGTCGTCAACCTCTCCCGTTCCGCGCTCCGCCGCCGCATCATGGGCATGCGGCTGCTGTCCAAGCCCATGCCCGACATGGCGAGCGCCGAGGAAGGCGCCTACGAGGCGCTGGAACGGGACGAGTTGAAGGCGGCCCTGCGCAAGCTGCAGCGGCGGCAGCGAGAGGTGCTCGTCCTGCGCTACTTCGCCGACATGACCGAAGCCCAAGTGGCCGAGACCCTCGCCATTTCCATAGGCTCGGTCAAGGCCTACGGCTCGCGCGGCCTCGCGGCGCTCCGCGTCGCGATGGAGGCCCCGGCATGATCACCCCCAACCCCCCCGGCGGCATGGAACCTGAGAACGACATCCACGGCGGCGCGCCCGAGGAGGGGCTGAGCCCCGACGAGCTGGCACTGCGCCGGCTCATGCGGGACGCGGTCAGCGGCATCCAGCCCGGCCACGAGGCGCTGGACCACCTGCGCCGCGCGGTTCCCGCCCGGCGGGCGCACCGCCGGCAGCTGCTGGTCGGTTCGGCGGCCGCGTGTCTGCTGGCGATGGTCGCGGTCCCCGCGGCCCTCCACGCGGCGGATCTGTCCGGTGCGTCCGGCACCGGGACCACCAACGCCTCCAGCGCCCAGAACACCGGCGGCGCCGACGGCGGCGAGCCGAGCAGTCCCGCCACCCGGGCGGGCACACCCAGCCCGACCGAGAACGGGGAACGTCCCGGCACGAAGCCCACGCACACCGGCAGTCCTCCCGTCCGGGCCACCTCCGGGGCCCCGCACCACGCCGACCCCTCGCGGTCCCGCACGGCCGCCGCCCCGGCATGCACCGCGGGCGACCTCGGCGGCGCGTCCGGTCACGCCGGACCCGCCGACGGCTCGGGCCACGTCAGCGGCTTCTTCCAGGTGGACAACGTCTCCCAGGGCCCGTGCACCGTCGGCGGCAGTGGTTCGGTGACCGCTGCCGCTCAGGGCGCCGCCGACCCCGCACGCATCAGCGTCGTCAGCCACACGCCAGGCGACGGCACCTCGCTGCCCGACTCCTCCGCGACGCCGCTGGTCCTCGGGCCGGGACAGAGCTACCGCGTCGAGTTCACCTGGGTCCCGGCAGCCGACGGCTGTACGCCCCCGTCCACGCCGCCGGCCACCGAGACCCCCACCGGCAGCCCGACCGGGGACACCTCCACGCCGCCCGCGGACGTGGAGCAGCCGCCCCCGAGCGCTCCCGCGTCCGTCGTGCTGAGCCACACCCCCGAGGCCGGGGCGCCGGTCGCCAGCACGACGATCGACGGCGCATGCGCCGGGACGGTGTACACGACCGGCGTCCTCAGCGCGCCGTAGCGGGGGGCGGTTCACGACCACGGCCGCAGGCCCCGTACCGTTGACGGCGTGTACCGGTTCCTGCTGTCCCCCCGCTGGCTGGGCGGGCACCTCTTCACGGTGTGCGCCGTGGTCGTCTGCACGCTCATGGGCAGCTGGCAGCTGAGCCGGTTCGAGGCCCGCGTCGACAGCCATCGGGCCGCCCAGGACATGCCCGCGACCGCCGCCCGTGACGCGGTGCCGCTGGAGCGCCTGCTGCCGCGGGCGACCTCCGCGGTCACCACCGAGACGGCCGGCCGCACGGTGGCGGCCACCGGCCGCTACGACCCCGCGCACCAGTTCCTCGTCCCCGGTCGCGAGCTCGACGGACGCACCGGCTACTACGTGCTCACCCCACTGCGCACCGGCGACGGCGGGGCCGTCCTGCCCGTCGTCCGCGGCTGGCTGCCCGGCGACGCGGACCGCGCATCGGCGGCCGACGTCCCCGAACCGCCCGCCGGCGAGGTCACCGTCACCGGGGCCCTGCAGGCTCCCGAGAGCGCCGACACCGACGGTGCGATCGGCCGCGGCGGCCTTCCCGCGGGGCAGCTGGGGATCATCAGTGCCGCGTCCCTGGTCAACCTCGTCCCGTACCAGGTGTACGGCGCGTGGATCACCCAGACCGAGGGCGTCGACGCCCCCCTGCGGGCCGTCCCTCCGGTCGCGCCGAGCGGCACCGGCCTGGACCTCAAGGCCTTCCAGAACCTCGGCTACACCGGCGAGTGGTTCGTCTTCGCGGGCTTCGTGGTCTTCATGTGGTTCCGGCTCGTCCGGCGGGAGGCCGAGGCCCGGCGGGACGCCGAGCTCGGCCTCGTCGCGCAGGAGGGGCCGGCCGGGCCGTCAGCCGCCGAGGTGGCGGCGGACGAAGTCCAGCTCCAGTCGTAGCTGCTTGATCCGCTCGTCGACGACGAGCGAGCCGTGCCCGGCGTCGTAGCGGTAGACCTCGTGCACCTTGCCCAGGCCCGCCAGCCGTTCGACGTAGTTGTCGATCTGCCGGATCGGGCAGCGCGGGTCGTTGAGCCCCGCCGAGATGTAGACCGGGGCCTTGACCCGCGCCACGTACGTGATCGGCGAGGACGCCTCGTAGCGGTCCGGGACCTCCGCGGGGGAGCCGCCGAACAGGGTGCGGTCCAGCGCCTTCAGCGCCTCCATCTCGTCCTCGTACGCCGTCACGTAGTCCGCGACCGGCACCGCCGCCAGGCCCACCGTCCACAGCTCGGGCCGGGTGCCGAGACCCAGCAGCGTCAGGAAGCCGCCCCAGGAGCCGCCGGACAGCACCAGCCGGGCCGGGTCGGCGAAGCCCGACTCCACCGCCCACGCCCGGACCGCCTCGATGTCCTCCAGCTCGATCAGGCCGACGCGGTGCTTGAGCGCGTCCGTCCACTCCCGGCCGTATCCCGTGGAACCGCGGTAGTTGACGCGGACCACCGCGTAGCCGTGGTCGAGCCAGGCCGCGGGGCCGGCCGCGAAGGCGTCGGAGTCGTGCCAGGTGGGCCCGCCGTGGATCTCGAACACCGTCGGATACGGGCCCTCGCCCTGCGCGGGTCGCTGGACGAGCGCGTGCACCGGCCCGCCGGGCCCGTCCACCCACACGTCCTCCACCGGCAGCGAACCCGGCGCCCGCTCGCCCGGCGCCTCCAGCACCACCGCGCCGGTCGTCGACCGCACCTCCGAGGGCGCCGCCGCCGAGGACCACAGGAACTCCACGGTGCCGTCGGGACGGGCCGTCGCCCCGCTCACCGAACCCGCCGGGGTGTCCAGCCGGGTCAGCTCCCCGTCCGCCAGTCCGTAGCGGTAGATCTCGCTGCGCGCGCGGTAGGAGTGCACCACCAGCAGCGCCGAACCGTCCGGGTACCACTCCGCCGCGACGTCACCGGGCAGGTCGATCGCCAGCGGGGTCTGCGTGCCCGCCGTGACGTCCCAGACCATCGGCTCCCAGCGGCCGCGCCGCTGGTGCGCCACCAGCAGCCGGGCGTCCCCCGGCACCGGGGCGAACCCCAGGCACTCCAGGCCCAGTTCCTTCGTGCCGCCCTCGCTGTCGTCCAGCTCGGCGACCGGCGTGCCGTCCGTGGTGAGCACGCGCAGCGCCGAGTGCATCGCGTCACCGTGCTCGGTGTGCTCGACGACGACCAGCGTGCCGTCCTCGGACAGCGCGCCGACGCCGCCCGACTCCTCGTGCCGGTAGATCTCCACCGGCTCCGCCCCGGGACGCACGACGTGGATCGTCGTGCCCTCCTCGTCGGTGGAGCGGCCGACCACCGCCAGCCCGCCCCGGCCCAGCGCCAGCCCCGCGGGGTACGAGGGCGCGAGGCCGGGCGCCGCCGGCTCGTCCGGGCCGCCCTCGAAGGGCTGCCGCATCCAGACCCCGAACTCGTCCCCGTCGGTGTCCGCGAACCACCACACCCACGCGCCGTCCGGCGTCAGCGTCCCGTCCGACGTGCCGTTCGGCCGGTCGGTGACCTGCCGCTGCGACCCGGTCGTCCGATCCCACGCGTAGAGCTCGTACGTACCCGTCGCATTCGACACGAACAGGCTGCGGTGGGGGGCGTCCTCCGCCCACTCCGGCAGTCCGACGCGTGGCGCCCGGAAGCGCTTCTCCCAATCAGGCATCCCAGCCGTGACGTCACTCATGCCACCATCAAACCCGATCGCGCGCCGCGGTGGACCGTGGCCGTCGTCACCCGCTGCGCCGCCGTTCGGATCGGCGGTCCGCGCCGCCCCTGCCGCGGGCCGACCGGTGACCGCGGGGCGCCCCGGAACCTTCCTCGTGCGGGGCTCCGGCGTCGTCCGGAACGCGTCCGACTCGGGCCGCCGTCCGGGACATGGCGCGCGTCCCGCCCGGGACGGGTCGGGCAGGACGCCCGCTCCGACCGGCGCCGTTCACCGGAACCGGCCCTGCCCGCACTCCGATACCGCCACGCCGGGACAGCCGCGACGACGCACCGCCATGACGTGGTGATGCCGCAGGCGCGACGGCCCCGGTGGCGCCCGCAGCCGCTACCCTCGCGCCATGACCGCCGCCGAACATCCCCTCGTCCCGGCCGACTTCGCCGTCCCGGACCCGCCCGCCACCGACCGCTTCCGCCTGGAACCCCTCGGCCCGCAGCACAACGCCGCCGACCACGTCGCCTGGACCACCAGCATCGACCACATCCGTGCCACCCCCGGTTTCGAGGGCAGCTCCTGGCCGCCGCCGGGGGGCATGACCCCCGAGGCCAACCTCGAGGACCTGCGCCGCCACGCGGAGGACTTCGAGCGGCGCACCGGCTTCACCTACACCGTCCTGTCCGTGCCCGACGGCGAGGTCATCGGCTGCGTGTACGTCTACGGCTCCCGCGCCGAATCCGGCACGATCGACGTCCGCTCCTGGGTCAGCGCCCGCCACGCCGCCCTGGACGCCGAACTCCACCGCGTCGTCGGCGACTGGCTCGCCCGCGCCTGGCCCTTCGAGCGCATCGCCTACGCACCCCGCTGAACGGCTCCCGGCCGGCGCCCCCGAGTTCACACGTCCGGCCCACCCGGGCCGCCGCCATGCGCGAGGTGTGATGGGGTGGTGACGCTGCGGAGCCGCGGGGGGCGCGTCGGAGCGCTCCGCGACACGACCGGACCATGACCGCCCCGGCCGGCCCGGGCGCACGCGTCCGGGGGCCGTCGTACGGGCGCACGAGGAAGGCGTGGCGATGATCGCTGTCCTGGACACCGACGACACCGACGACACCGACGGGATACCCCGGCGCAGGCCGCGCGGCCGGCTCGCGGTGCTGAGCGCCTGCGGGCTGCTGCTGACCGCGGCCTGTGCCACCGCCGTCCCTCCGCGTCCCGCGCCCGAGGCCGTCCGGCCCGCGCGCCCCGCCGCGGGCGTGCCGCCCGAGCTGCGGCGCTACTACCAGCAGCGCCTGCACTGGCAGTCCTGCCAGGACGTGCCGGGGTTCCGGTGCGCCACCGTCACGGTGCCCCGGGACTACGACCGCCCGGAGGCGGGCGACATCACCCTCACCGCCGCCCGTCTGCGGGCCACCGGCGACGCCGCCTCTCGCGTCGGCTCCCTCCAGATCAACCCGGGCGGCCCCGGCGACTCCGCCGTCGACTACCTGGTCGCCGCCGCCGGCACGTTCTCGCCGGCCATGCGCTCCGCGTACGACCTGGTCGCCGTCGACCCGCGCGGCGTCGGGTACAGCACCCCCCTCGACTGCGGCACCGACACCCCGGCCGTCCCCATGGGCCCCGGTCTGCGGGTCTCCGGTGACGCGGAGGCGATCGCCGACTCCTCCGAGGCCTTCGAGGAGATCTCCGCCGCCTGCGAGAAGCGGGCCGGTGGACTGCTGCCCCACCTCGGCACGCCCGACGCGGCCCGCGACATGGACGTCGTGCGCGCCCTCCTCGGCGACGAGCGTCTGCATTACCTCGGCTACTCCTACGGCACCTACCTGGGCGCGACCTACGCCGAGCTCTTCCCCGAACGGGTCGGCCGCATGGCGCTCGACGGCGCCATCGATCCCGCCCTCGACGGCTACCGGGAGAACCTGGACAGCACCGCCGGCTACCAGGTCGCCTGGGAGTCCTTCGCCGCCGACTGCGCGGCCCGCTCCGACTGCCCGGTCGGCCACTCCGTCGCGGAGGCCGGACGCGTCCTCGACGGCCTGGTGGACAGGCTGGACGCCGGTCCGCTGCGCCAGGGCAAGGACATCGCCGTCACCGGCGACGACCTCCTCACCGCGGTCATCACGGCCCTGCGCGAGGCCTCCTGGGCGGAACTGCGCACCATGCTGCGCCAGGCCCTGGCCGGCGACACCACGGAGTTGCAGCAGTTCGCCGGCACGAACGACGACTCCGGCAACGCCGTGGACGCCCTCCTCGCCGTCAACTGCCTCAGCGCCACCCTCGGCGCCCGCTTCTCCGCGGCCGAGGCGCAGGCAGCCCTGCCCGCCTTCCTGCGCGCCTCACCCCAGTTCGGCAACGCCCTGGCGCCGTTCCTGGTGCTCTGCACCCACTGGCCCGTCCCGCCGACGCAGAAGCCCCGCCCCATCGCCGCCCCCGGCGCGGCCCCGATCCTCGTGGTCGGCACCACCCGCGACCCCGCGACCCCGCACGCCTGGGCCCGGTCCCTCGCCCGCCAACTCGACTCCGGCCGCCTCCTGACTTACGACGGCGACGGCCACACCGCCTACCACCGCGGCAGCCTCTGCATCGACGAAGCCGTCGACGGCTACCTCGCCCATGGCGAACTGCCCGCTACGGGCACGGTGTGCGGCTGAACGCGCACCCCCGCGCACGTCCCCGGCCGTCCTGCAGGGCATCCCCGCCCCACACGCCACCACGGACGCGAAACGCCCGGCCGGGAAACCCCGGCCGGGCGTTTCGCAGGCCGGCGGCCTGTGCCGGACTAGCGCCCGGTGCGGGCGTTGGGCGGCGGGAGGTGCCGCCCGGGACCAGCCTCGGACAGCGCCGGCCGGGTGACCGGAGCGACCGTCCCGGCAGCCTTCCGCAGATTCTTCGGTGACGCGGCCACCGGTGGGGTGCCTGCCGCCGCCCACACGGTGGTGATCCAGGAGTTGCTTGCCGCGATGGCGTTGCCGATGGCCGTCCGGTTGGCCACCGAGTAGTTCTTGTAGCCGCCGAAGGTCTGCACGTTCTGGATGCTCGCGGACTCCTTGGTGAGGTAGGCCGCGGTCGGTGCCGAGAGCGAACTCACCTCGCTCCACAGCATGGGCCCGTACGTGGCCGTGGCGGCACCGCCGACGACGGCCGTCTGCCAGTTCCACCGGCTCTCGACCGAGGCCGAGTACGGCGCCGCCCACCAGAACTCCGCCAGGTTGACCGCGGTGGCCTCGTTGGTGGAACCGCTGACGTCCCAGAAGCTCCAGATCTTCTTCAGCGGCGCGTTCTCCAGCGCCTTCCTCGCGTTGGTCCCGACCGAGACCAGATTGGTCCTGTTCGGGTCCAGGGCGTCGAGGTACTTCAGGGTGGCGGCGGGGACCGTGGTCCCCTTGGTCACCAGCACCACACCGAGGCCGTGGTAGCCCAGCGAACCCGCGGCCGTCGAGGCGGCGATCGGGTCCCGGTACTGGTTGCCGTCGGCGACGAACACCCACGTCGGCTTCGTGGTGATCTGGCCGGCGACCCGTGCGGTGACCGAGGCGAGGTCGTTCCCGCCGAGCCTGAGCACCTTGAAGCCGAGCTTGGTCACCTGCTGGGCCACCTTGTCGGAGATCAGGTTGGTGCCGCCCTCCAGGTAGACGGTGCCGCCCTTGTACAGGGAGCGCTTCAGCTCGGTGGCCGCCGCCGCGTCGAGCGAACCGGGTGACGTCATCAGGACCGCGCCCTGTTTGTTGGCGGCGAGCGAGACCGCGGGGGCGGCGTAGGTGGAGACGTTCTTGTTGACCAGCACCGCGGACCGCTGCGCGAGCAGGCCGTTCACGTGGGGCTTCCCGATGGCGTCGAACGTCCAGCGGGAAGCGGCGCCATCGTCGCCGACCGCGCCGTCCGCGTAGACCCGGTCGATGCTGTTGGTGCGCAGCGGCTGCCACGCGGGGTGGATGCCGCCCCCGGGGATGGTGGCGATGCTCCCGTCGGAGAGGGTCAGGATCCGCGCCGTCGTGACACCGGTGGACGGGTCCACCGAGTCGTACGCGATCCGCCCGCCTTCCGGGTCCCACGACGCGCCTCGGTGGTCGGCCTCGTCGGTGGTGACCTGCTGGGCGCCGGTGCCGTCGGCCGCGGCGACGAACAGCTGCCGGAACCCGTTGACAACGCGGGAGAAGGCCAGCCGGCTGCCGTCGGCGGAGAACGCCGGGTAGGAGGCGGACTTGATCGTTTTCGCGACCTTGTGGGCGACCGGGTCGTACGTCCAGACGTCCGGGCCGGCCGAGTTGCCGCACGACGAGGTCCGGATGAACGCGATCGGGCCGTAGGGACTGACTGTCGGGCTGCCGTCGCAGTCCCCGGCACCCTTCAGGTCACCGCTGAACAGGGGCTCAGGAGAGTAGGAGCCGTCCGACGGACCGACGTAGAGTCCGTCGGTCGTGTACGTGCTGGTGATGATGGAGCCGCCGTCTGCCGAGAAGACCGAGGCGAGGTTGTTCCCGGGCCCCATGACGATCGGGGAGGTGGGGCCGGTGACACGGCCGCTGATGACACTGCCGGCCGATCCGGCCACCACCCGGCTGCCGTCGGGTGCCCAGTTGGGCGTGACCCCGTTGTTCGTGATGCCGGGCACCGAACGCCGCCCGGTGCCGTCGGGGTTGACCGTCACGACCCCGCTCCTGCCGTCGTACAGCGCGATCTGACCCCCCTTGGCGCTGACGGGCATGGCCTGTGCCGACGGCGTGGCGGCGACGAGTGCGCCGACCGCGACCGAGGCGGCCGAGGTGAGTGCCGCGAAGCTGCGGCGCGTCGAAGGTCTCACGTGGGAACCCCCCAAGGATTCGTGAACCATAGGCGCCGTCGAGCCATCCGACCGATCGGTCCCACCCGTGTCCTGCTCAACGGCCGCGCGCATCCTAG
>NZ_JBYIQP010000045.1:0-51178 GCF_057707665.1 Actinacidiphila sp. bgisy167
GCGGGTGTGGCACTCGATCGATTCGAGGGTTGTTACTGCACGCCCAGCGAGGCGTAGTCGTAGCGGCCGTTGTACGCGTCGGCCGTGTAGACGTTGGTCAGGCGCGAGCTGCGCCAGATGATGTTCTTCTCGAAGGTGAAGGGCAGGTAGTACGCGCCCTCGGAGACCTTCTGGTTGATCTGCTTGTAGACCTCGGCCGCGGCGTTCGCGTCGGTCTGCTGCAGCGCCTGGTCGAACAGGCCGTCGATCGACTTGTCCTTGATCTCGGCGAAGTTGTTGTTGCCGCTCTCGAGGATGAACCGGCTGTCGACCAGCGGCTGCAGGAAGCCCTGGCCCGACGGGAAGTCGGCGCCCCAGCCCATGATGATGATGCCGTAGCCCTTGGACTTGACCGTCTTCGGGGCACCGATGATGCCGGAGGTCTGCGCACCGTCGAACTCGTCGAGCTCGGTGGTGATGCCGACCTTCTTCAGCGACTCCTGCAGCGACTCGGCCGTGGCGATCTCGATCGGCTTGTTGTTGCGGACCGCGATCGTGGTCTTGAAGCCGTTGGGCTGGCCGCAGGCCTTGAGTTCCTTCTTGGCCTCTTCGACGTTGCCCGTGGTGTCCTTCAGGACGTTGTACGGGTCGTACTTGCCGTCGGCGCCCTTGATGCCCAGCGGGAGCATGTTCGGGGCGATCGCGCCACCGGCCTGCGGGCCGCCGCGGGCGGTCTGCAGCGACTTGTGGTCGGCGGCGAGGATGACCGCCTTGCGGCAGTGGATGTTGTCCATCGGCTTGACCGTGGTCGGGAAGACCGCGTAGCGGATGAAGCCGGTGTCCGGGTTGTCGGCGTTGGCCTTGTTCTTGCCGAGCACCTCGGCGCGCGCGGCCTGGCCGACACCGGTGGCGTTGAGGTCCAGGTCGTAGTCGCCGTTGATCAGGCGCTTGTCCATGTCGTCGGCGTTGGTGGTCAGGGTGACCGTGATCTTGTCCGGCAGCGCCTTGCGGAGGTCGTCGGTGGACGCGCTCCAGTTGGTGTTGCGGACCAGGACCATCGACTTGTTCGGCGTGTACGACTGGAACTTGTACGGACCGCTGGAGAACGGCTTGAGGCCGTACTTCGCGCCGGTGTCCTTGTCGGCCTTGACCGGCGAGCCGGAGGGCATGGCCAGCATCTGCTCGAAGTCGCTGTTGGGCTTCGGCAGCTTGAAGATGATGGTCTTGTCGTCCGGCGTCTCGATGGCCTTCAGGCCGAGCTTGTCGGGCGACGTGTCCTTGTAGGGGCCCTTGTACTCACCCTTGGGGTCGAGCACCTGCTGCAGGTAGATCGGACCGCCGGAGATGACGTCCTGAGCCCAGATGCGCTCGATGCCGTACTTGACGTCCTTGGAGGTCAGCGGCGAGCCGTCCTCCCACTTCAGGCCGTCCTTCAGTGTGTACGTGTAGGTCTTGCCGTCGTCGCTGATCTTCGCGTTGGAGGTCGCGAGGTCCGGCTTCAGCGTGGTGCTGGCCAGACCCGGCTCCGGGCTGAAGGAGACCAGCTGGCGGGTGTAGTACCGGGCGAAGTCCCACATGAAGCCGTAGTAACCGCGCTGCGGGTCCCAAGAGTCGGCGTCCTGCGTCCCGATGAACTTGAGCGTGCCGCCCTTCTTGTCGGACGCGTTCGCCACCTTGTTGATGGCGGCGTTGAATCCGGGGGCCTTGGCGTTGCCTTCGGACTTGCCACCGCCGCCTCCGCCGCAAGCGGCGGTGGACAGCAGCGTGGCGACCACGACGGCCGTCCCTGCGGCCAGCCTGCGCCTCGATGAGCGTGGGGATGTCACTTTTCCGTAACCTCCGTGATTCGCGGTCCGCGGCCTTCGGCGGACCTGCGGTCCTTCTCGGTGAGAAGCCACCTGACGGGAATGGCAGGGGCGGTATGCGTGGGCTAGCGGGAGCCCTTCGGGTCCAGCGCATCCCGTACGCCGTCACCGAAGAGGTTGAAGGCGAGCACGGTGATGAAGATCGCGAGGCCCGGGATCAGCATGAAGATCGGGTCCGTCTCATAGAAGGACAGCGCCTTGAAGAGCATCTGCCCCCACGAGGAGGTGGGCGGCTTCACACCGACCCCGAGGAAGCTCAGGGCGGCCTCGGTGAGGATGTTCGTCGGGATCATCAGCGTCGCGTAGACGGTGATCGGGGCGACGAGGTTGGGCAGCAGTTCCCGGAAGAGGATGTAACTACGGCCGGCGCCGAGGCTGCGTGCCGCGTCGACATATTCGCGTTCCCTCAGGCTCAGGGTCTGGCCGCGGACGATGCGGCCGACGTACGGCCAGCCGAAGAAGCCGATCACCACCACCAGGACGCCCATGCGCACGCCGGTACCGCTGAAGCCCAGCAGCGAGTTCGGCATGACCGAGACCAAGGACATGATGAAGAGCAGCTGGGGGAAGGCCAGGAGGACGTCCATCACGCGGCCGATGGCAGCGTCGACCCAACCGCCGAAGTAGCCGGCCATGATGCCGAAGAAGGTACCGAGGACCACGGCGACGACCGCCGACAGGAAGGCCACCAGCAGGGAGATGCGCGTGCCGTAGACGATGCGGCTGAAGACGTCGCGGCCGTTGACCGGCTCCACGCCGAAGAGGTAATCCCCGCTGACGCCGCCCCACTTGCCGGTGGGGGTGCCGAAGAGGGGGTCGATCTTGTCCTCGTGGAAGTCGTTCGGCGGGTGTCCGAGGGCGCTGACGATGAGGGGGGCGAAGACCGCGACCAGGATGAGGAAGACGACGATCACGCCGCCTGCCAGCGCCACCTTGTCGCGCTTGAGGCGCATCCATGCGATACGCCCGGGTGAACGGCCCTCGATCGCCTTCGCGGGTGTGTCGGCGGCGAGGTCGGCGACGGTCGTCTCGGCGGTGTCGTGCAGCGGTGCTGTCATGTCTCCTCGTGCATCCCCCTGCCGGCGGTGGCCGACTTCGCCTGGCCGTCCGCCCGGGTCGACGGAGCGGACCACCATGTCGGGCGCAGCTCTTGTGGTGGTGCGGTGGCGCTGGGCTGTGGTTTCGTGGTTTTGACGAACGGTTGGACGACGCGCTGGCCGCCTTGGTGCGCGAGTCTTCATGGGGGCGCCGATCACGCGCCAGACCCCGCGGGGAAAGGATGCGCAACCGTGATGTGATGACTGTTCGTCCGCTATTACCGCAGTGTTACGCGCGTTGACACATCGCCGCGGCACATGGGGAGTCGCTACCGTCGATGCCATGAATGATCGGCTTCGCTCGGTGTGCGACCTGATGGTCCCCGTGGTCAGGGAGATGGCGGGACTCCACGAGTACGACGGCCAGGTGCAGGATCTGTCGCCCGACGGCGTCCGCCGGGGACTGTCCTCGCTCGCCCACGCCCGGCTGCGCGAACCGGCCCTCGCCGACCCCCATGACGAGCGGCACCTCTCGGTCTTCGAGGACACCCTCAAGGTCCAGTACGGCGAACTGGAACTGCACCGTCGCGACCCTTATCCGCATGTGTCCAATCTGGAACTCACTGCCTACGACCGCGAGTACGCGCCCAGGCAGGAGCTGGCCGAGGCCCGCAGACGCCACCTGCAGCAGTGGCCGGACGCCGTGGACGCGGCCATCGCGTCGCTCGACCGGGTGAGCGCGCCGGTCGCCGGGGCACTCCTCGGGGCGGTTCGCGGCCTGGCCGCCGACCTCGACCCGGACGCCGAGCCGGAGGCCGGCCCCGCACTCGCCGCGCACTCCCGGCTGGTCGACCACATCGCACGCGCCGCCGAGACGGGCGATCCCGACCCGCGACTGGGCGGGCAGGCGCTGTCCTTGCTGATGGGCAGTCAGGAAGGTTTGCGGGTCGACCTGTCGGCCCTGGCCGACGAGGCCGAGCGCGAGCGGGACCGGCTCACCGCACTCCTCACGGACTCCTGCGCACGGCTGGACCCGAAGGCCGGCGTGGCGGAGCTCATCCCGCGACTGCTGGCCGACCATCCGGAGGCGGACGAGGTCATCCCCGAGGCCGCCCGGCTCACCGACGAGGTCATCGACTTCACCCGCCGGCGGGGTCTCGTGCCCTGGCTGGACGGCGACTGTCTCGTCGGGCCGGCGCCGCCCTCGCGCCGCTGGTCCATGGCAATGATGAGCTGGGCCGCGCCGGAGGAGGCCGACTCCGCCTCCTGGTACCACGTCACCCCTCCGGAGCCGGACTGGCCGGAGGAGGAACGCGAGGAGTGGCTCTCGGTCTTCAGCCGCACGAGCCTGCCGGCGATCACCGTCCACGAGGTGGCGCCCGGTCATTTCGCCCACGGACGGGCATTGCGGCACGCACCGACGCAGGTGCAGCGTGTCCTGCACTCGTTGTCCTTCTGCGAGGGCTGGGCGCATTACGTCGAGGAGGTCTGCCTCGAGGAGGGCTTCCGTGCCCGCGACCCCCGCTTCGCGATCGGCGTGGCCCTGGAGGCGCTCGTACGCGTCACCCGGCTCGCGTGCGCCATCGGGCTGCACACGGGGGCCATGACGCTGGAGGAGGCCACGCAGCGCTTCATGCGCGACGCCCACCTCGCACGGGCCGGCGCGGCCTCCGAGGCGCGGCGCGGCACCTTCGACGCGGCGTACGGGCGTTACACCTGGGGCAAGCTGGAGATCATGCGGTTGCGGGAGCGGGCCCGGCGCGCCTGGGGGCCGGAGTTCTCACTGCAGCGGTTCCACGGTGCCCTGCTGGAGCTGGGCAGCCCGCCGCTGGGGCTTCTCGACGCGATCCTCTGAGGCGCCGCCCTCAATGCGCCGTGCAGGCGTTCGGGGGCGGTCGGGCGTGGCGGGCCGTCTCCCGCCCGCCCGTCGCCGTCGACGCTCGCGTGCACGCCGAGCGGGCGGAGCGCGCCGCCCGCAAGCCGCCGGCGGACAGGCGGCGCCCACAGGGGCGCCTCGCTCCACCCGCGGCACCGCACGGGCGGCGGCGGAAAGGCCCGCCGCGGTCAACGGACCGCGACCGCCGACGGCCCGGCGGCAGCCGCGAGGTCCACCACCGCACACGACCGCGACACCGTGCCGCCGCAGGGTGGCCGACGGCACCGCTGCCGCGGGCGTGCCGACGGATGCCTCAGTAGGACCGCGGGGGCCAGCCGTACGCGGCCCCGGGCGCACTCGGAGCACCCGGCGCACCGGGGACGCCCGGCGCGCCGTGGGCGTCGCGGGAGTAGAAGGGCTGCGCCGAGGCCCGCATCCACAGGCCGACCGGGTCGTACTCGTCGGTGAGCGCGACCGTGGCGACGGGCAGTCCCGGCGGCACCGCCCCGAGGGCGGACTGCATCATCAGCCGCACGGAGTCCGCCGCCTGCGGCCCGGCGTCGTAGAGGTCGACGCCGATCGCCAGATACGGCTCGCCCAGCACGGGCTGCACCCAGGCGCGCCGCAACGACCTGACGGCCGGGGTGCGATGGGCCTGCTGGGACAACAGGGCGTAGTAGTGGGGGATCTGGAGCGCGGGCTCGCCGATCCTCAGCGGTCCGGCCGGGGAGCGGTCGAGGCCGAGGCAGACGCGCCGCAGGTCGGGCCAGGGGATGCCGACGCCGCCGCCCGGGGCGTGCGGGTTGAGCCACAGCCCCCAGCGGTCGGGGAAGAGCGAGGCGGCGATCTCCCGACCGGACACCACCTCGTGGGCCCGGTCCCAGCCGCAGGCGCCGAGCTCCTGCGGCGAGGTCACGCAGGGCGCGTAGCCGTGGCCGCCGACCTCCATGTTGCCGTACTGCGCGTCCGCCCCGCCGGGCGTGCCCTGCCAGAGCAGCATCCACACCTGGCTGTCGGCGAGGGTGCGCAGCAGTTCCTCGTAGGCGTCGAACCTACCGGGCGTCACCTGCCGGAGCGCGTGCTCCAGTCCGCCCCCTCCCACGCCGGCGCTCACGTGCCCCGCCCTTCCGTGTCTGCCTTGCCGCGTCGTCTGCTTCTCGGTCGGCTTCGCCGCATGCCTCTGGTGTCGTGCCGGACCCAGGTTAAGCGCCCGAGCCGACATAGAAGGGTCGCACGCGCTCCAGCATCCAGTCGCCGACGGGGTCCTGCGCGACGTCCAGCAGCACCAGGTTGACCTGCCAGGGCAGCGGTACGGCGCCGAGCGCGCGTCCGAGGGCGCCCATGGCGGCGGCCCGGTCCTCCTCCTGCCAGCGGTCGAGTTCGACCCCCACGAAGAGCGTGGCGGGGTCGCCCTCGACGCTGGCCAGCGCGCGGCGGGCGGAGAGCACGACGGGGGTCACTGCGAACTCGCCCGCGGCGGCGGCCAGGAAGTCGACCGGCTCCTCGTCCGGCGAGGGCTCCCACAGCCGGACCCGGGCGCCGGTCGGGGTGCCGGGCTCGCGGTCGGTGCGGCACAGCTCCATCACCGCGGCGGGCGGCAGCGGAATGCCCACCGCGCCCCCCGGGTTCACGGCGATCCCGAGCTGCGGGGGCAGCCCGCGGGCGAACTCCCGGGCGGGTGCGACGGCGAAGCTCATACCGGAGCCGGCGGCCATGAACTGCGCTTCCGAGCTGAAGACAGGCACATAGACGCCACCGTCGAGTTCGAGGGTCGGCAGGTCGAGGTCCGCGCTGTCGGGGCCGCCGCCGTTCGGCAGCGGGATCCACACCTGGGAACGCCCGAGCACCTCCAGCACCCGGGCCGTGGCACCCGGATCGCCGAGTGCCGCGGAGAGCACTTCCTCGAGCTCGTTGGCGGGCCAGCCGCCGGCACCGTGGACCGGCGGGGCGAAGCCGTCCGGTATCCGCTGCCCCGGGATGTTCACTGCGTCTCGCCTCGCAAGTTCCTGTGGTGTGCGCTCGGTGGAAACCCTATCCGGCGGCAGGCCCCCAGACCTCCGCATCACACGCTTGTCACACCATGCGATGGTCCGGTTGCGAAGCGTCACATCGCCTCCGAAGGTAGGACGAGCAAGGAGAAAACCCTCAACCGGGAGATATCTCGACATGCGCATCACCAGGATCAACTCCACCCTCATAGCGGCAGCAGTGTGCGCCTCGCTGACGATGGGCTTCGCCGGCACCGCCGACGCCCACGCCCCGGTTCGCATCGCGGCTGCCGACATCTCCAAGGCGGCGGATTCCGCCGACGCGGCGGCCGCCACCCGAGCCGAGCTGATCGCGAAGCTGGGTGACACGCTGTCCTATGGCGCCCGGATCACCCAGGACGCCCAGGCTCAGTCCCCGGACGGGGGTAGTTTGCAGGAGCTGAGCTCCCGTCTGGCGGAGGCGAGCCGCCAGTTCGCCGGCCTCATCGACACGGCCGCCGCGCAGAGCGTGGGCCAGTCGCCCGACCAGTCCGGACTGGCGGCCGGCCGCGCCAAGGACGGCGCCGCGGAAGAGGGCGCCAAGGAAGGTGCCAAGGACGGCGCCAAGGCGGCGGCCGGCACCATCGACGAGATCAAGGCGCAGCTGGACAAGCTGATCACCGACGTGGCCGCCCTGGTCACCGCCGTGATCTCGGGGGATATCACGGCCGTGGCGGCGCAGATCGCCGTCGTGGTCGGGGACCTCCAGGCGATTCTGCTGCTGGTGCCGCAGCTGCTGACCGACATCCTCGTGCCGCTGCCGCTGCCGTTCGGCAACGACGCGGCGCTGTCGCCGCTGTCCCCCGCGGTTCCCGGTGCGCCCGAGCTGTCCCCCGCAACACCCCAGACGGTGTTCGAGGCGCCGCAGGCGCTCGCTGAGCCGCAGTTGCAGTAGCAGGACCCCTGCGGGGCGAGCCCCGCACGCGACGCGGCCCGGCCGCTCAGCCGTCGAAGTCGATGGCCTCGAGCTCCCGGGCCGCTGCGCGGTCCAGCAGCACCACCGAGGCGCACGCCCGGGGCAGCCGGCCCGCCGCCGCCTCGGCCAGCAGGCGGCGGGAGGCGTTGCGGTGCCGGGCCATGGCGTACGCCGACACCCCCCGGCCGCGCCGGCGCTGGCCGTCCAGCGCGGCGCCCACCGGGACGTCCAGCAGCACCAGGTGCATCCCCCGCCCCCGGCGCCGTGCCTCACGGGCGACCCAGGCGCGCACCCAGCGCTGGGTGCCGCAGTCGTGCAGGACGACGCTGTCGCCCGAGCGCAGCGCCCGCCGGAGCCCCGCGTAGTGCGCGATCCGCACCAGGGGGCGGTAGAGGGCGTAGGGCAGCAGCCTCGGGACCCGGGCCTGCCAGCGCTCCCTGACGTCCTGAGAGTCGATCAGACGGGCGCCGCCCGCCGCGCGCCGCATGAGGGTGGTCTTGCCGCCGCCCGGGAGGCCGGAGACCACCAGGACGTCCCCCGGCGGATAGCGCAGGGTGCGCACGGGCCGGCGCCCCCGCCGCAGATCGAGCAGCCGGCGCGGCCGCACGGCGCGGCCGCCGCGGCGCGCCTCCCCGGCCCGCGCCGGGACCGGCCGGGACGCGGCCGGACCCCCGGCCGTCGCATACGCACTCTGCCACCGCACAGCTCGCCTCCGGGTCAGATGTTCAAGAAACAGTAAATCCTGTGTCTTTGCTTACCCAGAGAAGCGGCGGCGTTACTGCGCGATCAGGACCGGACCCGGACATCCGGCACGCGATCGCGACAACGACCGGCGCCGTGCAATGATGGCGCCCTCAACCTCATAGCGGCCGTTCGAGGTCGCGCGGGAGAGTTTCCGCACCACCGCGGTGGTGCGGACGCCGAAGGAGCAAGTCCTCCCTTGAATCTCTCAGGCACAGATACCGCGCGTCCGAGGCAGATCTGAAAAGCGGGCGAACCTCCCGGCCACGGAGCGCCGCCCCACCCAAGGTGCAAACCAGGACTCCTCCCGTCGGAGGGTCCAGGTGAACCTCTCAGGTTCCGATGACAGATGGGGAGGACCTGACCCGTCATCGCCCTACCTGTCCCCTCTCGCCTTGGGAGTCCGCCCGATGAGTGAACCCCGCCGTACCGCACTGGACGCGCTGCACCGCGCCCTCGGCGCCACCATGACCGACTTCGCGGGCTGGGACATGCCCCTGCGGTACGCCAGCGAGCGCGACGAGCACACCGCCGTGCGGACCCGGGCCGGCCTCTTCGACCTGTCCCACATGGGCGAGATCACCGTCACCGGTCCCGCCGCCGGCGAAGCGCTGGACTACGCGCTGGTCGGCCACATCTCGGCGCTGGCCGTGGGTCGCGCCCGCTACACGATGATCTGCGCGCCCGACGGCGGTATCCTCGACGACCTGATCGTCTACCGCCTCGGCGACGAGGAGTACATGGTCGTCGCCAACGCCTCCAACGCCCAGGTCGTGCTCGACGCGGTGACCGAGCGTGCCGCCGGCTTCGACGCCGCGGTCCGCGACGACCGGGACGCCTACGCGCTGATCGCCGTCCAGGGCCCCCTCTCCCCCGCCATCGTGAAGTCGGTCACCGACGCCGACCTGGACGGGCTGAAGTACTACGCGGGGCTGCCCGGCACCGTCGCCGGCGTCCCCGCGCTGATCGCCCGCACGGGCTACACGGGCGAGGACGGGTTCGAGCTGTTCGTCGCACCGGCCGACGCCGAGAAGCTGTGGCAGGCGCTGACCGAGGCCGGAGCGGACGCGGGCCTCGTGCCGTGCGGCCTGTCCTGCCGCGACACGCTGCGCCTGGAGGCGGGCATGCCGCTGTACGGTCACGAACTGACCACCGCGCTCACCCCCTTCGACGCCGGGCTCGGCCGGGTCGTGAAGTTCGACAAGCCGGGTGACTTCGTGGGCCGCGAGGCGCTGGTCGCGGCCGCCGCCAAGGCCGAGGCGCAACCGCCGCGCAAGCTGGTCGGCCTGGTCGCCGAGGGCCGCCGGGTCCCCCGGGCGGGCTACGCCGTGGTGGCGGGCGGCGAGGTCGTCGGCGAGGTGACCTCCGGAGCCCCGTCCCCGACCCTGGGCAAGCCGATCGCCATGGCGTACGTGGACGCCGCGCACGCCGCGCCGGGCAGCCCCGGTGTGGGCGTGGACATCCGCGGTACCCATGAGCCGTACGAGGTGGTGGCCCTGCCGTTCTACAAGCGGCAGCGCTGACGCCCCGCCCGCTTCCGGCGCCCGCGTCTTACCTGTCAAGACAGCCATTCACCAGCACATACCGTCATCCAGGAGAATTGAGCCATGAGCAACCCCCAGCAGCTGCGGTACAGCAAGGAGCACGAGTGGGTCTCGGCCCCCGACGCGGACGGCGTGGCCTCGGTGGGCATCACCGAGCACGCGGCGAACGCCCTCGGCGACGTGGTCTACGTCCAGCTCCCGGCGGTCGGCGACACGGTCGCCGCGGGCGAGACCTGTGGTGAGCTGGAGTCGACCAAGTCGGTCAGCGATCTGTACGCCCCGGTCTCCGGTGAGGTCGCCGAGGTCAACGAGGACGTCGTGGGCGACCCCTCGCTGGTGAACACGGCGGCCTTCGAGGGCGGCTGGCTGTTCAAGGTGAAGGTCTCCGAGGAGCCGGGCGACCTGCTCTCCGCGGACGAGTACACCGCCTTCATCGGCGACTGACGCCCACGGCTGCCGACCGCTCCGCCCTGCCCACTCCGACTTCCGGACGGATGACATCCTGATGTCGCTTCTCAACAGCTCACTCCATGAGCTCGACCCCGACGTCGCCGCCGCCGTCGACGCCGAACTGAACCGCCAGCAGTCCACCCTCGAGATGATCGCCTCGGAGAACTTCGCTCCGGTCGCGGTGCTCCAGGCCCAGGGCTCGGTGCTGACCAACAAGTACGCCGAGGGGTACCCCGGCCGCCGCTACTACGGCGGTTGCGAGCACGTCGACGTCGTCGAGCAGCTCGCGATCGACCGCGTCAAGGCGCTCTTCGGCGCCGAGCACGCCAACGTCCAGCCGCACTCGGGCGCGCAGGCCAACGCCGCCGCGATGTTCGCGCTGCTCAGCCCCGGCGACACGATCCTGGGTCTGAACCTCGCCCACGGCGGGCACCTGACCCACGGCATGAAGATCAACTTCTCCGGCAAGCTCTACAACGTGGCCGCGTACCACGTGGACGCGGAGACCGGGCAGGTCGACATGGCCGAGGTCGAGCGCCTGGCCCGGGAGTCCCGCCCGAAGCTGATCATCGCCGGCTGGTCGGCCTACCCCCGGCAGCTGGACTTCGCGGCCTTCCGCCGGATCGCCGACGAGGTCGGCGCGTACCTGATGGTCGACATGGCGCACTTCGCCGGTCTGGTGGCGGCGGGGCTGCACCCCTCCCCTGTGCCGTACGCGGACGTCGTCACCACGACCACGCACAAGACCCTGGGCGGTCCGCGCGGCGGCGTGATCCTGAGCAAGGCGGAGCTCGCGAAGAAGATCAACTCGGCGGTCTTCCCTGGCCAGCAGGGCGGCCCGCTGGAGCACGTCATCGCCGCGAAGGCGGTCGCCTTCAAGGTCGCGGCGAGCGAGGAGTTCAAGGACCGCCAGGTCCGCACCCTGGAGGGCGCGAAGATCCTCGCCGAGCGGCTGACCCAGCCCGACGTCACCGCGGCGGGCGTCTCGGTGCTGTCCGGCGGCACCGACGTCCACCTGGTCCTGGTCGACCTGCGCGACAGCGAGCTCGACGGGCAGCAGGCCGAGGACCGGCTGCACGAGATCGGCATCACGGTCAACCGCAACGCCGTCCCGAACGACCCGCGCCCGCCGATGGTCACCTCCGGACTGCGCATCGGCACCCCGGCCCTGGCCACCCGCGGCTTCGGCGCGGAGGACTTCCGCGAGGTCGCCGACATCATCGCCGCGGCCCTGAAGCCGCACTTCGACGCGGAGACCGCCAAGGCGCTCGGCGCCCGCGTCACCGCCCTGGCCGACAAGCACCCGCTCTACCCCGGCCTGAAGTAGCGAGCGTCACCGGTGTGCGGGGCCCGTCCCACAAGGAGGGTCCCGCACACTGAGAACCGCGTGCGGCGCACCCACGCCACCCCACGTACCACTCCGGCGGCGACCCCGCCGCCCGCCCGCGCACAACAGGGTCCGCGAACCCGAGGAGTCATCGCACCGTGGCCATCTCCGTCTTCGACCTCTTCTCGATCGGCATAGGCCCGTCCAGCTCCCATACGGTGGGCCCGATGCGCGCCGCCCGGATGTTCGCCCAGCGGCTGAAGAACGACGGTCTGCTGGCCGGCATCGCCTCCGTGCGCGCCGAGCTCTACGGCTCCCTCGGCGCGACGGGCCACGGCCACGGCACCCCCAAGGCGGTGCTGCTGGGCCTGGAGGGGCACTCCCCCCGCACGGTCGACGTGGACACGGCCGACGAGCGCGTCGAACGGATCCGCACCGACCGCCGCATCAGCCTGCTCGGGGCCCACGAGATCCCGTTCTCGCCCGACAACGACCTGATCCTGCACCGCCGCCGCTCGCTGCCGTATCACGCCAACGGCATGACGCTCTTCGCGTACGACGAGACCGGCGCGCCCGTGCTGGAGAAGACCTACTACTCGGTCGGCGGCGGCTTCGTCGTCGACGAGGACGCGGTCGGCGAGGACCGCATCAAGCTGGACGACACCGTGCTGAAGTACCCCTTCCGCACGGGTGACGAGCTGCTGCGGCTCACCCGGGAGACCGGGCTGTCCATCTCCGGCCTGATGCTGGAGAACGAGAAGGCCTGGCGCACCGAGGCGGAGATCCGCGCGGGGCTGCTGGAGATCTGGCGGGTGATGCGGGACTGCGTGCAGGCCGGGCTGAACCGCGAGGGCATCCTCCCCGGCGGCCTCAAGGTCCGCCGCCGCGCCTCGGCCACCGCCCGTCAGCTGCGCGCCGAGGGCGACACGGCGGCGCACGCCATGGAGTGGGTCACCCTCTACGCCATGGCCGTCAACGAGGAGAACGCCGCCGGCGGCCGGGTCGTCACCGCCCCCACCAACGGCGCCGCCGGCATCATCCCGGCCGTGCTGCACTACTACGTGAACTTCGTGGCCGAGCGCTCGACGGAGGCGGAGAAGGAGGACGACGTCGTCCGCTTCCTGCTCGCGGCGGGTGCGATCGGCATGCTCTTCAAGGAGAACGCCTCCATCTCCGGCGCCGAGGTCGGCTGCCAGGGCGAGGTCGGCTCCGCCTGCTCCATGGCCGCGGGCGGCCTGGCCGAGGTCCTCGGCGGCGGCCCGGAGAAGGTCGAGAACGCCGCCGAGATCGGCATGGAGCACAACCTCGGTCTCACCTGCGACCCGGTCGGCGGGCTCGTCCAGATCCCCTGCATCGAGCGCAACGGCATGGCCGCGGTCAAGGCCGTCACCGCGGCGCGCATGGCGATGCGCGGGGACGGGCGGCACCACGTCTCCCTCGACAAGGTCATCAAGACCATGAAGGAGACCGGGGCCGACATGAAGGTCAAGTACAAGGAGACCGCGCGGGGCGGGCTCGCGGTGAACGTCATCGAGTGCTAGGGAAACAGGCCCTGACCTGCGAATTCCCATCTTTCGCAGCTGTCAGGGCCTTCCCTGTCTGCTCCCTCGGCACGGGTTCGACGCCGTGACCGTCACGGAGATCGCCTCCGGGGCGGGTGTGGCGCGGAGCACGTTCTTCCGCTACTTCCCGGACAAGGCGGACGTGTTCTTCCATGACGACGAAGCCGCACATCTCCTGCTCGCTAGAGCCGTGGCGGGAGCAGCCCGCACCAAGGCGCGCTCGGAGTTTCACTGACCGAAGCGCTGCGAGCCGCCCACTCCGCCTGCCTCGTACTCGCCGACTCCAAGGCCATCCAGGCCCTGCGTTTCCGTTTCCCGATGCGCCAGCAGCTCATCGCCCAGCCACCCCAGCTCCAGGCCTGCAGCCTCGTCAAGGAACGCGCACACACCGACGTCCTGGAAGCGGCACTGATCGAGCAGGGCACCGATCCCCTCATCGCCCGAGGGCACGTTGCGCGCTTCGGGTACCGAACGGCGGCGCCTCTCCGGGCCCTGCAAGGCGCCGCCGTCCATGAGCCGTGACTGCACGGCGCCCCCGACCGAGGCATGCCAGCGCTGTCTACACTGGAAGAAGTTACAATATTCCCCGTCCACGACGCGGAACCACGTTTGGCGTTGCGCCGCAAGACCATTGGAAGACGCATATGGCCGCTCCCGTGACCGTCCCGGAATGGCTAGAGTTCCTGACTGCTCCTGGCACCGACTGGCCTGGTACGCTGCCCGCGAACGAGGGCGCGGTCCGTGCCGTCGAGCAGCGGCTCGGCCTCTCGCTGCCCCCCAGCTACCGGAACTTTCTGCTGGTCAGCGATGGTTGGGAGGAGATGCCCACCAACGCGGGCACGTTGCGAACGGCCGACGCGATCGGCTGGTACCCCGAGACGGACCCGGAGATGTGGACCGCTTGGTTCGGGCCGGACATGGACTTCCCCGACCTGGAGTCCGCGCTCAGACGGTGCGTACTGATCACTACCGACTCCGTCCAGGGCGACGTCTGGGTACTCAGCGCGGACCACATCGGTGCGAACGGCGAGTGGCGGGCCTACGAGTGGTGGCCGGGTGATGACGGCTCCCTGTTGCCTCATGACAGCTTCGGCTCACTGTTGCTCAGCGCACGCGACGCATGGGTGCTCGAACGGGCGGCGGAAGCCTGATGCTGACCGACACCGGCGTCATGTCCGGGGCTGCGGTCTTGCCGGCCGACGCCGCTTCGCCGGCCGACGCTTGTCGGAATCCGTCTTCCACCGATTCCGGCTGGTCGAGGGGCGTGTCGTCCCTCGCCTCCGTGAAACGGTAGCCGTCGCCGAGTGCCTGTCGGACTGGCGCTCTTGAACCCGCACGCGCTCACAGCGGAGTGATGTCGGCCACCGCGGAGGCCGGCCGGCCGCACGATCGCCCGCCGCCACCCCGCCCGGATCGCGATGGGCGCAACCCCCCACGCCGAAGGCTCCGGCAGTCGACGACCCTCCCGAAAGCCCTACCACCCGCGGGGCGCCCTCACCTGGCCGCGGCCCGTCGGCGTCCCGGCCTTCGGCTCGCCCGCGTGGATCACCGGGGTTCCCGGCTCCCGAGGCCGCCGACACCGTCGCCGAGTCCGCGACGGCAGCACCCGAGTGGACGATCCGCGAGCCGGGGAAGGCTGACTGCCGAAGGGCGCGGAGACCGTCGTCCTGCGGGCGTCCGGCAGCGGCTTCGGCCACCCGGCCCTCATGGCCCTCCGGTCGCTGCGACCGTAGCGTCCTCGGCGGGACGGGCGTCACCGCCGAGGAGGCCACCGCCGTCGACGGCTCGGCCCCGGCGGCTCGGCTCCCTCCAAGCCTCCCTGCCGTCAGGGGGGTTGCCGGCCATCGCCCCACGTGGACGCCGGGTGACGCGGGCTGCCGCACCGGTGACTCGCCCTGGAGGAGAGCGGCTTGGGGCCCGCGCCCTCGGCCACGGCATGCGCGCCGGTCGCGGCACGTCCCCGCCGCCCCGGTCCGCCGGCGCCACCGCGCGGCGGACCGGAGGCGGAGGAGCCACGGGCGCGGACGGCGCCGAGTGACGGCGGGCACCTCTCCTGACGGCCTACCAGGCGCCCGCTCGGCCGCCGCGCGCCACCTCTGATGCCCCGGCAGAGTGGCGATGCGACGGAACCGCTCATACCGTCAGATTCCAGGTGACCCGGGACGTCACCCCGGAAGGCAGGTACGGGCAGTCATGACACTTCGTCGGCCCCAGGCGACCGCGGTGGCCGCGGTCGCCGGTGTGCTGAGGGGCGCGGACACCGTCCTCGCCCCGGGGACCCGGGCCGGCCGCAACGTCCGTACGCCGGCCGGGAACGGACTGCGCGTCACCGCGGCGGGGCAGAGCCGGCTGGGCGGCGTCCGGCTGCGGTCGCTCCCGGCCTCCGGCGTCCGCGAGGACGGCGTGGACGCCTTTCGGACGGACGACCCCGAGGGCGGTGCCGCCGCCGAACACAACAGCCGCCAGGGCATCGGCGTCCGGCATGCGGTGCGGTACCCGGGCGTCGTGGGCAACCGCTTCACCGCCGACAGCGGCGGCGTCCTCGTCGTCGGGGAGGAAGAAGTCCCGCGCGCCGGAGGCCGGACCGTCTCCGACGACATCGTGGCGGCGAAACCCACGTGCTGCCCTTCCACCGCCCGGCTCCCCTTCACGCAGGGCGCGGGGACCGTGCTGACGGGCGCAGAACGGACCCTGGTGGTCCGCAACCGGGTCGTGGACCACCACGGCACCTCACCGATGTCCGGCGGGATCGTGCTCTTCCGCAGCGTGGAGGGCGCCCACGACGCCGGCAACACCGTCCGGGGCGACACGACCCCGGGCGACAGCCCGGCCGATCCGGCCGACCGTGACCAGGGCACCGCCGATGTCCTCCGTGGCAACACGTGCCGCGTCTTTGAACCGAAGGGGTTGTGCGAGGAATGACCGTGACAGAGACCACCAGCGAGGACGGCACCGCGAAGACGGCGGCCGCCGAGACCGCCACGCCGCCGGCGATGCGTCTGCGCGAGCTCGTCTTCGGCGCCGCGTGCGCCGCCGCCGTACGGGCCGCCGCCAGGCTGGGCGTGCCGGACGCGCTCGGCAAGGAGCCCGCGACCGCCGAGGAACTCGCGGCCATGGTCGGCGCCGCGCCGCGCCAGCTGCGCCGGCTGCTGCTCGCCCTGACCTCCTATGGGGTCTTCGAGGAGCAGGCCGACGGCCGCTTCGTTCACACCGAGATGTCGCGGATGCTCCGCAAGGACAGCCCGAACACCCTGCACTACATCGCGCTGTGGTGCACCGAGCCGTGGACGTGGGAGGTCTGGCCGCGGCTGGACGACGCGGTGCGCGGCGGTCGCAACGTCTTCCCTGAGGTCTTCGGCAAGGAGTTCTTCGAGTACCTCCACGACGACGCCCGCGACAGCGCCCGGATCTTCGACCGCGCCATGACCGCCTCCAGCCGGCAGTCGGCGCAGGACATCGCGGCGCTGCTGGACCTGACCGGCGTCGGCTCGGTCGCCGACATCGGGGGCGGCCAGGGGCACGTGCTGGCCGCGCTGCTGGAGAAGCACCCCGAGCTGCAGGGCACGCTGCTGGACCTGCCGAAGGTCGTCGCCGGCGCGGACCCGCGGCTGCGCGAGGGCGGTCCGCTGGCAGCGCGCGCCCGGCTGGTGCCCGGGGACTGCCGGGTGGACGTCCCGGTGGCCGCCGACATGTACATCATCAAGAACATCCTGGAGTGGGACGACGACAGCACGCGGCGCACGCTGCGCAACGTCGTCGCGGCGGGCGGCGCCGGGGCGAAGGTCGTCGTCATCGAGAACCTCGTCGACGACACCCCGTCCATGCGCTTCACCACCGCCATGGACCTGCTCCTGCTGCTGAACGTCGGCGGTCAGAAGCACACCCGGGACAGCATGGTGAAGCTGATGACGGAGGCGGGGCTGCAGATCGGCGAGGTGACCCCGGTCAACGCCTATCTGCACGCCCTGCACAGCACGGTCGGCCCGGCGCGCTGACCACCGGACGGCTAGCCGTTCTCGCCGGTACCGGTGATCTCCGCCACCAGGCCGGTGGTGTGCCGGCCCGCCCGGAACTCCGGGCGGGCCAGCACCTTGCGCAGGAAGCCGGCCGTGGTGCACACGCCCTCGCCGTGCACCCGCATCTCCTCCAGGACGCGGTCCATGCGGGCCAGCGCCCGTTCCCGGTCCGGTGCCCAGACGACCGCCTTGGCGAGCAGGGAGTCGTAGTCGGGACCGATCCGCCAGCCGGGGAAGGCGTGGGTGTCCACCCTGACGAAGGGCCCGCCGGGCACCTCGAATGCGGTCAGCAGGCCCGGGGTCGGCGCGAAACCGCGGTCGGGGTCCTCGGCGTTGACCCGGCACTCCACGGCGACCCCGCGGTGCACGACGTCCTCCTGGCGCAGGGTCAGCGGATGGCCGGCGGCCGCCAGGATCTGCTCACGGACCAGGTCGATCCCCGTCACCATCTCGGTGACCGGGTGCTCCACCTGGAGCCGGCAGTTGACCTCCAGCAGGTGGAAGTCCCGCTCCGGGGTGAGCACGAACTCGAAGGTGCCGACGCCCGTGTAGCCGACCGCCCGGGCGCCGCGCACGGCCGCCGCGCACATCGCCGAGCGCAGCCGCGCCGGCAGGTCCGGGGCGGGGGCCTCCTCGACCAGCTTCTGGTGGTGCCGCTGCACCGAGCAGTCGCGCTCGCCGAGGTGGACGACCGTGCCGTACCGGTCGCAGAGCACCTGCACCTCCACGTGGCGGGCGTGCTCGATGTACCGCTCCAGGTAGAGCCGGTCGTCGCCGAAGACGGAGCGGGCGTGCGCCGCGGTGCCGCGGTAGGTCTCGAGCAGCCGGTCGGGGGCGGTGACCACGGCCATGCCGCGCCCCCCGCCTCCGGCGACGGCCTTGAGGATCACCGGGTAACCGGTCTGCTGCGCCGCCTCCTTCGCGTCGGCGAGCCCCGTCAGCGGGCCCGTGCTGCCGGGCAGCACGGGCAGTCCGGCCTCGGCCATCAGCGTGCGGCAGGACGCCTTGTCGCCCAGCAGGGAGAGCACCTGCGGGGAGGGGCCGATGAAGGTGAGGCCGCCTGCCTCGCAGATCTCGGCGAAGTCGGGATCCTCGGACAGGAAGCCGTAACCGGGGTGGACGGCCTGCGCTCCGGTGCGGCGGGCCGCCTCGACGACGGCCGGGATGTTGAGGTAGCTCGCGCGCGCCGGGGGCGGTCCGATGTGCACGGCCTCGTCGGCGAAGCGGACGACGGCCGAGTCGCGGTCGGCCGTGGAGTACACCGCGACCGTGCGGATGCCCAGTTCACGGCAGGCGCGTGCGATCCGCAGCGCGATCTCGCCGCGGTTGGCGATCAGGACGGTGGAGAACACGGGCCCTCACTCCTCCACCGCTCGAGGCTGCAGTGCGATCAGCGGCTGCTGGAACTCCACAGGCTGCCCGTCCGGGACCACGATCTCCACGACGCGGCCGGCCACGTCCGCCTCGACGATGTTCATCATCTTCATGACCTCCAGGACGCCCACGCTCTGGCCGGGGCGGACCAGGTCGCCGACCCGGACGCACGGGCGCTCGCCGGGTTCCAGGGCGTGGTAGAAGGTGCCCACGGTGGGGGCGCAGACGTAGTGGTGCGACTCGGAAGTCTGCGCTCCGTGCGCCTCGTGCGCCTGAGCCGCGCCGGCGGCGCCCTGGCTTCCACCGGGGGCGGGCGGCGGGGCGGCAGCCGCCGGAGCGGTCTCCGGTGCGGCGGGAGCGGGCGCGGCCGGAGCGGTCTCCGGTGCGGCGGGAGCGGGCGCGGCCGGAGCGGGCGCGGCCGGAGCGGGCGCGGGTCCGTCCGAAGAGGCCGGCGGCTGCGGCCACTCGATCTCGACCGCCGTCTGGCCGTGGCGCAGCCTGATCCGCCGCGGCGGGGCGGGCATCGAGCGGGCCAGCTCCGCCGCGCTGCGGCAGACCGCCTCCAGCGCAGGGGGCGCGGTCTGCGCGCCCGGGGACGTTCCGTTGAGGGCCTTGCCCGCGCCCGGAGGGCGGGCCGTCCTGTCGTCGCCGTGGAGTGTCATGGTGCTGCCTCCTCCTCCAGTCGGCCGAAACGGTGGAACCGGTCGCGGCGCTCGGCCAGCAGCCGGTCGGGGGCCCGGGGACGCAGTTCGTCCAGGGCGGCCGAGACCGCGCCGCCGACGAGGGCGGCCGCGAGGGCGTGGTCCTTGTGGGCGCCGTCGGGCGGCTCGGGGATCACGCCGTCGACGATGCCCAGCCGGAGCAGATCACGGGCGTGCAGCCGCAGGGCGGCCGCGGCGGCGGGGGCCGCGGCGGGGTCCTTCCACAGGATCGCGGCGCAGCCCTCGGGGCTGATGACGGAGTAGACGCCGCTCTCGGTGACCAGGACCCGGTCGGCGACGGCGAGGGCCAGGGCCCCGCCGCTGCCGCCCTCGCCGGTGATCACGGCGACGACCGGTACGGGCAGCCGCGCCATCAGGCGCAGGCTCTCGGCGATGGCCAGAGCCTGGCCGCCGCACTCCGCCTCCGGGCCCGGGTCGGCGCCCGGGGTGTCGATGAGGGTCACCACCGGCATGCCCAGCTTGGCGGCGGTCCGCATCAGGCGCGCCGCCTTCCGGTGACCGGCCGGTGTGGCCATGCCGTGGCGGCGCCGCCGGCGCTCCTCCGCCTCGGGGCCGCCCTTGTGATGGCCGATCAGCATGATGGGCCGGCCGTCGAGCAGCCCCGGCCCGCCGATCACGGCCGGGCAGTCGGCGGCCAGCCGGTCGCCGTGCAACTCCTGGAAGTCCCGCAGCAGATGGGCCGCGTAGTCGGCGGCCGTGGGGCGCATCGGGTGCCGGGCCAGGCGTACCGCATCCCAGGGGTCCCGCTCCGGCAGTTCGTCCGCCGTGCGGACGACGCGGACGGCGGGTCCGCGCGGCACGGTCGCCGGCCGGGGCCGCTCGGCGGCGGGCGCGTCCTCCCCGCGGGCGGCGTCCGCCCCGGAGCGCAGCCGCAGCAGCCGGGCCAGCGTCGGGCGGAGTTCGGCGCGGGGGACGACGTCGTCGACGAGTCCGTGCGCGAGGAGGAACTCCGCGGTCTGGAAGCCCTCGGGAAGCCGGCGGCCGGTGGTCTGCTCGATGACGCGCGGCCCGGCGAAGCCCATCCGGGCGCCGGGCTCGGCCAGGATGACGTCGGCGAGGGTCGCGTAGGACGCGGCGACGCCGCCGTACGTGGGATCGGTGACCAGGGACACTACGAGGACGCCGGCCTCGTCGAGTTCGGCGAGCGCCTGGGCGGTCCTGGCCATCTGCATCAGGGACAGGGCGCCCTCCTGCATGCGGGCGCCGCCGGAGGCGGTGACCAGCAGCAGCGGGACGCGCTGCCGCAGGCTGCAGCGGGCGGCCCGGGTGATCTGCGAACCGACCCCCAGACCGAGGCTGCCGCCGAGGAAGCGGAAGTCCATCGCGGCGGCCACCACCGGCTGCCCCCCGACGGCGCCCCGCACGCAGACGACGGCCTCGTCCATCCCCGTCCGCGCCCGTGCCTCGCTCAGCCGCTCGGCGTACGGGCGGGTGTCGGTGAAGCCCAGCGGATCGTGCTGCGCCGGCCGCTCGCCGCGCTCGGCGGCGAGCGGCCGGCAGGAGCCCGGGTCCAGCAGCTGGTCGAGCCGCTGCCGGGCGGTGAGCCGGCCGTGCGCGCCGCACTCCGGGCAGACGCGCAGCGTACGGGCGTAGCGCTTGCCGTAGACGAGCGCCGCACAGCGCTCGCAGCGCACCCAGTCCGGCTCGGCGGTGGCCTGCTCAGCCACTGCGCTCCCAGCGGTAGAACTCCCGGGCCATGGCGTCCTTGGGCTCACGCCAGGTCTCGGGGTCGTACGCGGAGATGAAGGACGACAGCTGCTCGCTGATGTCCCGGAACGCCGGGTGGTCCTTGTACCGGGCGACCTCGGGGCCGGGCGGCCGGTCGGCCTCGACCAGGTGCAGATAGACGTCGCGGAACTGGAACAGGCTGCGCCCGGTGACCCCGATCAGACCGGGCAGCTCGCCCTTGTCCGACTCGGCGAAGACCTGCGCCACCTGCTCCTGCGAACCGGGCTTCATCCTGGCCACGATCAGGCTGCGGTAGCTCATGCCGAGCCCCCGCGGTGGCGCTGCACGATCCGCTCGCGGATCAGCTCCAGCTGGATCTTGGAGTTGTCGTTGATCCGGGCCGTCATCGCCTCGTCGTCGAGGGGGGCGCCGGGCTTCATGGCGAAGTCCTGGGTCCAGCGCATCCGGGTGCCGCCGGGGACCTCCTCGTACGCCCAGCGGATGTCCATGTACTGGAAGGGGCCGGTCTCCACCCGGTGCGCGCGCACGGTGCGGGTGGCCCGGTCGGCGACCCGCTCGGAGACCCAGCTCCAGACCTGGCCGTGCTCGTCGGGGTGCATGGTGAGCCGGAAGACGACCCGGTCGCCCTCCCGCTCCACGATGTCCACGGAGGCGTACTCGCTGAACAGGTCCGGCCAGCCCTCCACGTCGTTCGTGATGTCCCAGACGACGTCCATGGGGGCGGGGATGATGATCTCGTTCTCGGTGTGGCCGGGCATGGTCAGACTCCTGCCTTGAGTGAGCTGTTGACGACGTCCATGAAGGCGCCGGGGGTCTTGCACGAGTCGGCGTCGCCGGCGATCGGGATGCCCCGGTCGTTCTCCAGGGCGCCGACGATGCCGAGCAGGCCGAGCGAGTCCAGGCCGTACTCGGCGAAGGGCGTCTCCGGGTGCCCGGTCAGGAGGGCCACGTCGACGGTGATGCCGGCACTGGACTTCATCAGGGCGGCGAGTTCGCCGTAGGTCAGTTCCTTGCTCATGGAAGAGCTCTCCTTCACTGCGCCTGCGCTACGCCCGGACGACCAGGGCCGAGTTGGAACCCATCAGGCCGCGGCTGAGCACCAGAGCGGTCCGCAGTTCCGCCGGCCGGGGCCGGCCGGTGACCAGGTCGAGGTCGTGGCAGATGTCGGTGATGTTGGGGGTCGGGGGCACGACTCCGTGCCGCAGGGCGAACACGGCGGCGGCCACGTCGAGCACCGGGGCGCCGCAGTAGGCGCGGCCGGTGCCGGTCTTGGGAGCGGTCACGGGGATCTGGGCGGCGCGTCTGCCGAACACGTCGGCCAGTGCCTGCGCCTCGGCGCGGTCCGCCTCCGGGGTGCCGAGCGCGTCCGCGAAGACGACATCGATGTCCCCGGGGGCGCACGCGGCTTCCGCGAGAGCGTCACGGATCGCGCGGGCCAGTCCCTGGCGGGACTCCGCCCAGCGCGAGGCGCCGGTGAAGGTGGCGCCGTGCCCCGCGATGACCGCCTGCGCGGCGGCCCCGCGGCCGGCGGCGTGCTCGGGGTCCTCGACCACGAGCATCGCGCCCCCCTCGGCGGGGGCGAAACCGCAGGCGTCCCGGGTGAAGGGCTGATAGGCGCGGTCGGGGTCCTCCTCGAGGCTGAGTTCTTCGTATCCGAGCTGGCAGACGGCCGAGTACGGCGCCAGCGGCGCCTCGGCGGCGCCGACGACGACGGCCCGGGTGCCGGTGCCGCGGGTGATGTTGCGGCAGGCGTGGGCGACGGCGTCGAGACCGCCGGCCTCGTCGCTGGCGACCACGCCGCAAGGGCCCTTGAAGCCGCCGCGGATGGAGATCTGGCCGGTGCTGGCGGCGTAGAACCACGCGATGGACTGGTACGGACCGACGAAGCGCGGCCCCTTGCCCCACAGTTGCTGGAGCTCGCGCTGGCCGAACTCGCCGCCGCCGGAACAGGCCGCGGTCACCACGCCGATGTCGAAGGGGGCCTCCTCGTCGAAGCGCAGTCCGGAGTCGGCGAGTGCCTGGTCGGCTGCCGCCATCGCGAAGTGGGTGAACCGGTCGGTCTGCACCGTGTAGCGGTCCTCGACGACCGCCGACACCTCAAAGCCGCGGACCTCTCCCGCGACGCGAAGCGGCAGGTCCCGGCAGCCCTCGCGGCTGACCGCGTCGAGGACGGAGACGCCTTCCCTGGTCGCCTTCCAGAAGGCGTCGGCTCCGATGCCGTTCGGTGCGACGACGCCGATGCCGGTGACCACCGCTTGCGTGTTCATCGCTGGCTCCCCTCCGGTCGGTTGAGGACCACCGCGGACTGGAAGCCGCCGAAACCGCTGCCGACGGACAGCACGGTGCGCAGCTTCAGCTCACGGGCGGTGCGAGGGACGTAGTCCAGGTCGCACTCCGGGTCCGGGGTCTCGTAGTTGGCGGTCGGCGGCACCACGCCGTGAGCGAGGGCCAGGGTGCAGGCGGCCAGTTCGATGGCGCCGATCGCCCCGAGGGAGTGGCCGACCATGGATTTGATGGAGCTCATGGGCGTGGAGTAGGCATGGGCGCCCAGGGAGCGCTTGACCGCGGCGGTCTCGTGGCGGTCGTTCTGCTTGGTCCCCGAGCCGTGCGCGTTGACGTAGTCGACGTCCGCCCGGTCGAGCCTGGCGTGGTCCAGTGCCCGGTCGATGGCCTCGGACATCTCCAGGCCGTCGGTGGTGAGGCCGGTCATGTGGTAGGCGTTGCCGTATGTGGCGTAGCCGCCGACCTCGCAGTAGATCCGGGCCCCGCGAGCCCTGGCGTGCTCCAGTTCCTCCAGGATGAGCACGGCGCCGCCCTCGCCCATGACGAAGCCGTCGCGGTGGGCGTCGAAGGGCCGGGAGGCATGGGCCGGGTCGTCGTTGTTGGGGCTGGTCGCCTTGATGGCGTCGAAACAGGCCACCGTGATGGGTGAGATCGGGGAGTCCGAGGCGCCGGCGATGACGATGTCGGCGCGTCCCTCCTCGATGGTGTGGAACGCGTATCCCACGGCGTCGAGGCCGGAGGTGCAGCCC
Source organism: Actinacidiphila sp. bgisy167 (assembly GCF_057707665.1). NCBI lineage: Bacteria > Bacillati > Actinomycetota > Actinomycetes > Kitasatosporales > Streptomycetaceae > Actinacidiphila > Actinacidiphila sp. bgisy167. The sequence goes on from NZ_JBYIQP010000045.1 coordinate 24,158, forward strand.
GTGGAGACGGTCTGCACGGGGCCGCGGGCGCCGTGCCGCTCGGCTATCTCCGAGGCGAGGGCGCTGGGCGCGAACGCCCGGTGCAAATGCGCCCCCGCCTGGCGGTGGTCGACGTCCCAGCGGGCGCCGCGTTCGCTGACGCGTATGTAGTCGTGTTCCAGCCGGGTGGTGCCTCCGACGGCGGTGCCCAGGGAGACCCCGACGCGCCAGGGGTCCTCCTCGCCCAGTTCCAGTCCGGCGTCGCGGATCGCCTCGGCGGCCGCGACGAGCGCGAACTGGACGTACCGGTCGGCGCGTTCCACGTCCTGCGGGCCCAGCCCGCAGGACGCCGCGTCGAAGTCGACCTCTGCGGCGATGCGGGACCGGAAGCCCGTCGGGTCGAAGAGCGTGATCCCGCGGGTCGCCGTCCGGCCGGCGGTGAGCAGTTCCCAGAAAGCGGGGACCCCGACACCGCCGGGGGCGACGACACCGGCCCCGGTGACCGCCACCCGGCGGGTCATGACGCCGCGTCCTCGGTCTGCTCGGTGACCTCGGTGTCCACGTGGCCCAACTCCGGTCGGGGAGCGAGCGGACCGAGGTGGAAGACGAGCCGGGCCTCGGTGCGGCCCACGTTGCGGAACCGGTGGCGGACGTACGGCGGGATCATCAGGCCCTGCTCGGGGCGGAGCACATGGGGCTCGCCGTCCAGGTCCACCTCCAGGTCGCCGCACACCACGTAGACGAACTCCTCGGAATAGGGGTGGTAGTGCTCGCCGATCCGGTCACCGGGGTCGACGAGAGCCACGCCCATGAAGCCGCTGGTGGCGCCGCACGCGGTCGGGGTGAGCATCGCCCGCAGGTCGCCGCCGCGGCGGCGGTTGGGCGGGGTGTCCGCCAGATTCACGATGGTCGGCGTGAACGGGGCGTTCCGTTCGTTGGTCAGAAGATCATCCATGCTTGCCTCCTCCGGCGGGGGCCGGTCCGGGGCGCACCCCGGACCGGCCGGTACCTGCCGGCTGCCAATGGCTCGGACGGGTCAGGACGTGGCCGCGCTGCGGTCGGTGAGCAGGCGCATGTCGCACTCGGCGAGGAACCGCTTCAGGCCCTGCTCGTCCCCGAGGTCCCAGCCGGGGCCGAGGTCGAGCAGCCTGGCGAGGACGCCGGTCTTGTGCTTGCCCGCGACGCCCACGGCGACCAGCGGGGCCTCCTCGACCGGGACCCGCAGGTCCACCAGGCGCACCACGATGTCCTCGCGGAGGTAGACGGTGCTGCGCGCGAGCGGCCCCTTGGGGGCGTCCACGGCCTCCTCGTCCTGCTGGGCGAGCATCTTGGCGACGGCCGGGCCGGAGCCCGCCTTGGCCGGGTAGATCAGGGCGTGCCGGCGCAGGTTCTCCGGACGGTCGGCGCCCTTGGCGACGTGGTGCACGGCCGGGAGCGCGGCGCGGGCGAAGAACTCCCGTGCCGAGCCCGGGTCGTTGAGATCCCGGTCCACCTCCAGGTAGGGGTTGATGGCTTCCTCGACAGCCCGCACCTCGGGCTGGCGGGCGACGTGGCGCAGTGCCCTGGCCAGGTCGCCCTCCACCTCCACGGCGCGCACGACGCGGTTGCCGTGCATGAACAGCGAGGTGCGGCGCAGCCGCGTGTTCTCGTCCACCACGGCCTGCGGCGAGGTGTAGCCGGACAGGATGTCCGCCACCTTCTGTTCGCTGCCGGGCTTCACGGTGAAGGTGATGGCGTGGCGGATGATCCCGTCCCCGACCCGCGGCACGGGCTGCATGCGGCCGGACTCGTAGGAGGTACGGGTCTCCCGCAGCACCCCGAAGCGGAGCGAGCGGGTGTCCTTCACGCAGCCGTGCATCGGCTGCACCATCTCCAGGTGGGTCGGGCTGTCCACCCAGGCGAGGAAGTGCAGCGCACTCTCCCACTCACTGGTGATCAGCCATTGCGAGGGATTTTCGATCGACTGGCACAGCTGGTCGCTGACGTGTCCGGGCACGGCGGCGACGTGGCGGCACATCTGGTCATACGCATCAAGAAACCGCTGCTCGGCGCCGTCCTCGACATCAAGCATGAGGACGACGCGCAGGCGATTGCCATCGAGCGCGGACTGCGAGACCTTTTCGGCCTGGGCCGGCATATTCCACCTCTTCCGAGAGCGAGCAACCCCCCAAGGTCCGTCGTCAAACGATCGTGCTGTGGTGGCCCAACCGGTGCGAGATATGTGATCCAATTGGGTGACGGGCGAAAATACACCCCGCAATCGGGCATTTAGGGAGCTATGACTCCACAGGCCGAAGACCGGGTTCCGGTCCTCATCGTGGGGGGCTCCCTCGTCGGGCTCTCCAGCTCAGTCTTCCTGGGCCGGCTCGGCGTCCGGCACGTCCTCGTCGAGAAGCACCCGGGTACCTCCATCCACCCCCGTGGCCGCGGCAACAACCTGCGGACCATGGAACTGTTCCGTACGGCCGGGGCGGAGCCGCTGATCCGGCGGGCCGCCTCCGTACTCGCCGACAACCACGGCATCCTGCAGGCCGAATCGCTCACCTCGGACAACGCGGAGTGGCTGTTCCGGGAGATCGACCCGGGCGGCCGACTGTCCGGCATCAGCCCCAGCGGCTGGTGCCTGTGCAGCCAGAACGACCTGGAGCCGGTGCTCGTGGACTACGCCCGCGAACTCGGCGGCGATCTGCGCTTCAGCACCGAACTGACCTCGTTCACCCAGGACGGCGACGGAGTGACCTGCGAACTGACGGACCGCGAGACAGGTGAGCGCCGCACCGTCAGGGCCGACTACCTGCTCGCGGCCGACGGTCCGCGCAGCCCGGTGCGCCGCGCCCTGGGCATCGGGCACACCGGCCAGGGCGACCTGTTCGCCAACATCAGCGCGACCTTCCGCGCCAAGCGGCTGGCCGACGCGGTGGGCGACCGCCGCTTCATCGCGTGCTACCTGACCAACCCGGACGCCGACGGCGTGCTGCTGCCCGTCGACAACCAGGAGAACTGGGTCTTCCACGCGCCCTGGCACCCCGAACGGGACGAGGCGCCGGAGGACTTCACCGACCAGCGGCTGGCCGCCCACATCCGCACCGCGGTGGGCGTGCCGGACCTGGAGATCGAGATCACCGGCCGGGCTCCCTGGCGCGCCGCGGAGCGGGTCGCGGACTCCTACGGGCGCGGGCGGGTGCTGCTGGCCGGCGACGCGTGCCACGAGATGTCCCCCACCGGCGCCTTCGGCTCCAACACGGGCATCCAGGACGCCCACAACCTGGCGTGGAAGCTGGCCGCGGTGGTCGGCGGCTGGGCCGGGCCGGAGCTGCTGGAGACATACGAGGCGGAGCGCCGCCCGGTCGCCGTGGCCACCAGCGAACGGGCTTCCGCGCGTTCCGCCGAGCACGCCCACCCCGGCTACGCCCCGCCGGCCGGCGGCGGACCCCAGAAGGGCGTGCTGGTGGTCGCTCTGGGCTACCGCTACCCGCAGGGCGCGTTCCTCGGCGCGGATCCGGGGCGCCCGGTCGTCCCCGAGGACTTCCGCCCGGTCGCCGAGCCCGGTGGCCGCTCCCCGCATGTGTGGGTGACCACCCGGGAGGGCGAGCGCCGCTCGACGCTGGACCTGTACGAGCGCTCCATGGTGCTGCTCACCGGTGACGGGCCGAAGGGAACGGCCTGGCACGACGCGGCCCGCGCGGTCGCGGAGCGCCTCGGAGTCCCTCTGGAGGCCTACCGGCTCGGTGAGTCCACCCAGGCGGACCTGGTGCCCGAGGCGGGCACGGACTGGACGGCGGTGCACGGCATGACGCCGAGTGGAGCGATCCTGGTCCGCCCGGACGGTTTCGTCGCGTGGCGGAGCCGTGACGCCGTGGCGGACCCCGCGGCGACACTGACGGAGGTGCTCACCTCGGTGCTGCGGCTCGGCTGAGCGCCGGACCCCTGCCCTCGCTCCCCGGGGCGAGGGCAGGGGTCTGTCCACACGCGGGCCGATCCGCTGCCGCGAGGTGCCGCGCGTACGGACGGCGGCCACCACCGCTCGCCAGAGCGCTGGTGGCCGCCGTGTGCGGTGCCGTCAACCCACCGGCCCGCCCGCGCCCTCCTCGAAGGTGCGGGACCCGCCCGGCTGGACGGCGGGCGGTACGGCCGGACGACCGGCCGGCGCCGTACCCGGCCCGGGCGCCACAGGCGCGGCCGGGGGTCGGGCGGCCGACGGGGCGGACGGCTGAGCGCCGGACGGTTGAACGGCGGACGGCTGAGCGCCGGACGGCGCGGCTGGGCCGCCGGCCGGGGACGTGCCCGGCCGGGCCGCCGGAGGCGCTGCGGACGGCCTGGCTGCGGACGGTGCCGACGGCTGGGCGGCGGAGGGCGCCGACGGCTTGGCGGGGGGCTGGGCAGGGGGTTGCGCGGCGCCGGGTTCCTTCACCCCCGTCCAGTCGGGGGCCGGCCAGCCGCGCCACGGCGAGTACGCGGGGTTGAGCACGCACCGCGCCGTGACCTCGGCCCCGGTGGCCTTGTCCACCGGGCATGCCTTCACGATGAACTGCCGGGCCACTCCCCCCGGGAAGACCACGCTGGTGCGGGCCGACCTCAGCTCCCGGGTGCCGAGGGTCTCGTCGAGCTCGATACCCCCGGGGGCGTCGATGTAGTAGAGGTAGGTGGTCGTCCGCTGTTTGAGGGACTCGCGGTCATAGGTGGTGGCCACGAACGGCGAGGGCTGCTCCCGCCGGGCGTAGGCCTGCAGGTCGTACTCGCCGCCACTGACGTCCGCGGGACGCAGCCCGTCCTTGAAGACCTGCTCCGGCGGGCGGTCGTCGCCCCGGAAGAGGGCGTTGCAATTGGAGCGCCAGCTCGGCTCGCCGGGCCTGATCCGGTCGAGGTCGACGCTGGTGTCCGCGGCTGCGTAGAGCCGGTCGGGGACGACGGGGCACCATTCGGGAACGGCCGGGTCGCGTGGAAGACCCGGGGCGACGGCCGCGGCGGCCGCGCAGACGGGGAGTGCGAGCACCCCCAGCGGAAGGGCGGCGGCACAGAGCCGGCGCAGCGTGCGCAGTGTGATCATATGCCCACAATTACCCCGGCATCGTCCAGTCGCCGGAATGCTCACCCTTGTCGGCGTGTCCCGCCACAGAAGCAGAAGAGGCCCCCGAGCGACGTTGTGCGACGCTGCTGGGGCCTCTCGATCCGCCGCGGAACCAGGGGTGTGATCCACGACGCCTTCGGACGACCGAACCCGGGTCTTGGAGGTCGTTACATTGGCAAGCATACGAGGAAACACTGCCGAAACCTCGCGATGTGCGAGTGACATGGGACACTGACCTTGCAAACACAGGTTTTCGTTCATTCTCCGTTCAACGGTCCATGACCCGCATTTCGAACCAGGTCGTCTTGCCCTGCGGCAGCAGGTCCACCCCCCAGCGGTCGGCGAGCGTGTCGATCAGGAAGAGCCCGCGCCCGCTCTCGTCCAGTTCGCGCACCGGCATCAGGCAGGGCAGGGCCCGGGAGGGGTCGCGCAGCTCCACCCGGATCCAGCCGCGGCGGCGCGGCATGTGCAGACCGAAGGTACGGGCGCCCGTGTGCCGCACGGCGTTGCCCACGAGTTCGGAGACGAGTAACTCGACGACGTCGTCCAACTGGGGCAGCCCCCACAGCCGCAGCACGGCGCGGGCGAGGCGGCGGGCATCGGCCGCCGACTCCGGGCGCGAGACGAGCCGCACCTCCGCCATGGCGGGGTTGCCCAACAGCTCGATGCACGACGCCGCCCGATCGTCGACCGCCGCGGACGGCCGCCCCACCGCAGGGACGGTCACCCGCTGCGGCTGCTCAGATGCTCCCTGCTGCCCCGCCATGTCCACATGATGGCCGTACCCGACAGCGCTTCGGGGCGGAACGAGGGAATCGGCGCCGCAGGACATGCCACCCCGGGACGCCCCGTCGGCATATGCCAGGGGCATGACTGGAGCCGCCGCGACCCCTTTCACCTGCGCGAAGAGGGCTCCGGCGAGGAACGGTCGAGGCATCCGCCGCGGGTCGCCCCGAGCCTCGCCCGAGACGGGCTCGAGGCGACCCGGCGATACCGGCCGTCACCCAACCGGGTCGGGCTCAGCGGAACTTCGCCTTGCCGGGGCCCTCCTCGACGAAGCTGCGCATGCCCGTCGTGCGGTCCTCGGTGGCGAACAGCCCCGCGAACAGGCTCCGTTCGATGGTGAGGCCGGTGTCCAGATCGGTCTCCAGGCCGGCGTCCACGGCCTCCTTGGCGGCGCGCAGCGCCAGCGCCGGACCGCGGGCCAGCCGCTCGGCCCAGGCGCGGGCCTCGGCGTACACCTGCCCGGCCGGGACCACCTTGTCCACCAGGCCGATGGTGAGCGCCTCGTCCGCCGTGACCATGCGGCCGGTGAAGATGAGGTCCTTCGCCTTGGCGGGGCCCACCAGCCGCGACAGCCGCTGCGTGCCGCCCGCGCCGGGGATCAGGCCGAGCAGGATCTCGGGCTGGCCGAGCCTGGCGTCCTCCGCGGCGATCCGGATGTCGGCGCAGAGCGCGAGTTCGCAGCCGCCGCCGAGGGCGTAACCCGTCACGGCGGCCACCACCGGCTTGGGGATCCGGGCGACCGCCGTGAAGGAGACCTGCAGCGCGCGGGCCCGCACGGCCATGGCCTCGTAGTCCATGGCCTGCATCTCCTTGATGTCCGCGCCCGCCGCGAACACCTTCTCGCCGCCCCAGAGCACGACGGCCCGTACGTCCTCGCGCCAGGACGCCTCCTCCGCCACCTCGCGGAGCCGGTCCTGGGTCGCGACGTCCAGGGCGTTCATCGGGGGGCGGTCCAGGCGGATGGTGCCGACACCCTCGTCGACCTCGAGATTAACTGTCATGGCCGACGAGGGTATCCGTGAACGTCCGTTCACGCTGCGACATGCCTCACGGGGCGCGTCAGGAAGCGGGGGTCCACTGACTCCACGGCAGGTTCCAGCCGTTGAGCCCGTTCCACCACTGCACGGTCTTGTCGTGGGAGTTCCTGACCTCCACGACGTCGCCGATCATCGAGTTGTCGTAGAACCACGAGGACGGGGTGGCACCGCCGCCGCCGCGCACGTCCCGCAGGCCCACGCAGCCGTGGCTGACGTTCGCGCTGCCGAAGGTGCCCGAGGACGCCCAGTAGTTGCCGTGGATGAAGGTGCCCGAGGTGGTCAGCCGCTGGGCGTGCGGCACGTCCTTGATGTCGTACTCACCGCCGAAGCCCACGGTGTCGCCGTTCATGCGGGTCACCGGGTACCGCTCGGTGATGACCATCTTGCCGTTGTAGGTCGTCGTGCCGGGCCCGCCCGCGGTGATCGGTATGGTCCGCAGCAGCTTGCCGTCGCGGTAGACCTTCATCGTGTGCTTCGCGGCGTCCACGATGCTGACCTGGCTGCGGCCGATGGTGTAGTGCACGTCCTTGGACTGGGTGCCGTAGACGCCGTCCGCGCCCTCGACGCCATTCAGCCGCAGGGACAGAGTGATCTTCGTGCCCTTGGCCCAGTACTTCTCGGGGCGGAAGTCCACTCGCTGGTTGCCGTACCAGTGGCCGACGACGGGGACCGACGGGGTCGCGGTCACCTTGATCGCGTCCTGCACCGCCTTCTTGTCGGTGATCGCCCGGTTGAACTTCAGCGAGACCGGCATGCCCACGCCGACCGTCTGCCCGTCCTCGGGGGTGAAGAAGCCGATGAAGGTGTCCTTGGGGGTGACCGTGGTGAAGCTCGCGTGCTTCGCCGACTCACGGCCCGCGCTGTCCTCGGCTATCACGTCCACCGAGTACTCGGTGGACGTGCCCAGCGTCTCCGTCGGCTCCCAACTGGCGCCGTCGGCGGATATCTTGCCCTCGACCGGGTCGCCCTTGCCGCTCTTGACCACGACGGAGGTCAGCCGGCCCTTGCCGGCCGTGACCTTGAGGTCCCCCGTGGTGGCCACCTCGTCCGCGCCGTCCTCGGGCGCGATGGTGACGACGGCCTGCGACTCGGTCGTGTCGCTCTTGCCGCCCTGCGAGGCCGTGGCTCCGGGCCTGGCCTTGCCCTCGTCCTTGCTGTCGCCGCTGGCACTGCCCCCGCACGCGCTGACGAGGAGCAGCATCGCCCCCACCGCGAGGCCCAAGGTGGTCCGCCCTGCGCCCCGCGCGCCCTGTATCGCCTTCACCTGTCGTCTCCCCAAACCGGCCCGTGGCGCCGCAGCCCCGCGGCCCACGTGTGAGTCCCCCTCACCTTCGTTCAGAGAACCACACGCGCCCGGTGTTGTGGTCCCGGTATTGTCACCGTTCCGTCCCAGTCGCGGAGCCCGGTGCCGGTCTCAGGCCCCGTCCGCCCACTGCTCCCAGGTCATGTTCCAGCCCCCCAGCCCGTTGTCCGGGGAGACGACACGGTCATGGGAGTTGACGACGGTGACGAGGTCGCCGACGAGCGAGTGCGCGAAGAACCAGCCCGCCGGCGTGGCCGTGCCGCCGCCCTTCACGTCGAAGAGGCCGACGCAGCCGTGACTGGTGTTGGCCGCGCCGAAGGTGCCGGGTGCGGCCCAGTAACTGCCGTGCACGAAGGTGCCGGAGCGGGTGAGCCGCATGGCGTGCGGGACGTCGGGGATGTCGTACTCGCCGCCGAAGCCCACGGTGTCCCCGTTCATCCGGGTCAGGCGGAGCTTCTCCGTGATGACCATCGCCCCGTTGTACGTCGGGTTGGACGGAGCGCCCGCCGAGATCGGCAGGACGCGGAGGACCTGCCCGCCGCGGCGCACGGTGAGGGTGTGCGTGGCGGCGTCCACGGTGCTGGTCTGGTCCCGGCCGATGTCGAAGGTGACGTCCTTGGACTGCACCCCGTACACCCCGGGGGCGGTCTCGACGTCGCGCAACCGCAGGGAGAGCGTCACCTTCGTGCCGGGGCGCCAGCGTTCGCGGGGACGGAAGTCGAGGCGGCGGTCGCCGAACCAGTGCGGGGCGATCTCCACCGGGGGCGAGGAGTGGACGCGGACGGCGCGCTCGACGGCCTCGCGGTCGGCGACCGGCCGGTTGAAGTCCAGAGAGACGATCATGGCCGTGCCGACCGTCTGGCCGTCCTCGGGGGTGAAGTAGCCGATGAGGGTGTTCTTGGGGACGAGAGTGGTGAACACCGCGTGCTTGGCGGCGCGCCGGCCCCCCGGGTCCTCGGCGACGGCGTCCACCGTGTACTTCTCCGAGAGCGCCAGCCTCGACCGGGCGTGCCAGCGGGAGCGGTCCGTGGTGAACACCCCCTCGACCACGTCCCCGTCGCCGTCCTCGACGTGCACGGAGGTGAGCCTGCCCCCCTCCGTCTCGACCGTGAGCGGGTCGTGCGCCTCCACGTCGCGGGTTCCGTCCGCCGGGGTGACGGTGATCCTGGCCTGGGACACCTTCGGGGTGTCGTCGCGCACCGCACCGCTGTCCGCGGGCCCGAGTCCCAGCCCGCACGCCGTCAGCATCCCCGCCAGCCACATGGCGGTGGCAAGCCCCGCCCCCGCGCGCAGAGCGCGCCGCACCGCAGTCGTCACGCTCGGTCAACGACCGGGGGCCCCCGGGGTAACCGCTCCGCCGCTCCGCCGCTCCGATCGATCAGGCGTTTGGCGTCCTCCCGCCCGAAAGGACCCTCCGCAAGGACGGGGATTCCTGGCTCACGTCGGCTGGGGGCCCGCGGTCCACCGGCTCCTGCACGATCAGCACCAGCCGGGTGAGACCGGCTCGGACCGGCATCGCACGGGCGCACTTCCTGTCCCTGGGGAATACGACTTCGCACGCGGCGCAGGACTGCTCCCCGGCCTCAAGGCCGGGGCATCCCGGAGGAACGAGGTGACGCCGCCGGGTGAACGGGAAAGTAAAGCGGGAGGGCGTGAACGCGCACGCGGGGGGACACCGCGCCGCGCACGGGCCCCGGCCGCCGCCGGCCGGGATCCGGCGTCCCCCGAGCCGCAGGAGGCGAGCACGTGTCGGAGACACGCGAGGACGAATCGGTCGACCGGGCCGCGACGCCGCGCCCAGGCGGCCACCGGACCGCCCCCGTGGCCGTGCCGCTGCCGCGCCCGGCGACCGCGCCGGCCGCGCCCGGGCCGGCCGGTTTTGGGGGTGCCATGGTGTGGCCGGGCAGTCCCCAGCCGCTGGGGGCGCGCTTCCACACCGGCCCCGACGGGCGCCCGGGCACCAACTTCGCCCTGTGGGCGGGCGGCGCCGAGTCGGTGGAGCTGTGCCTGTTCGACGACGAGGGGGCCGAGACCAGGGTCCCGCTGACCGAGCTGACCCATGAGATCTGGCACGGCTTCGTGCCCGGGGTGCTGCCCGGCCACCGCTACGGCTACCGGGTCGGCGGCCGCTGGGACCCGTGGACCGGCGCCCGCTGGAACCCGGCCAAGCTGCTGCTCGACCCGTACGCGCGGGCGGTCGACGGCGACTTCACCCTGCCTCCCGAGGTGTACGGCCATGTGCGCGACTGGCCGGAGCAGGCGGTCGCCGACACCGTCCGAGACAACCGCGACTCCGCCCCGCACGTGCCCAAGGGCGTCGTGGTGGACGACGACGACCCGTGGACGGACGACCGCCGGCCCAAGACGCCCTGGGCGGACTCCGTCCTCTACGAGCTGCACGTCCGCGGCTTCACCATGCGCCACCCCGGTATCCCGCCCGAACTGCGCGGCACCTACGCCGGACTGGCCCACCCGGCGGCGATCGAGTACCTCACCGGCCTCGGCGTCACCGCCGTCGAGCTGCTGCCGGTGCACCAGTTCGCCCACGAGGATCACCTGCTGCGCCGGGGCCTGCGCAACTACTGGGGCTACAACTCGATCGGCTACTTCGCCCCGCACGCCGGCTACGCCGCCAGCGGCACCCGCGGGCAGCAGGTGGGCGAGTTCAAGCGGATGGTGCGCGCCCTGCACGACGCGGGGCTGGAGGTGATCCTCGACGTCGTCTACAACCACACTGCCGAGGGCAGCGAGTTCGGGCCCACGCTCTCCTTGCGCGGCATCGACAACCACGGCTACTACCGGCTGCAGGGGGACGCGCGCCGCTACGCCGACTACACCGGCTGCGGCAACACCCTCCACGTCGTCCAGCCCCAGGTGCTCCGGCTGATCACCGACTCCCTGCGCTACTGGGTGACCGAGATGGGCGTCGACGGCTTCCGCTTCGACCTCGCCGCGGCGCTCGCCCGGTCGATGCACGACGTGGACATGCTCTCCCCGTTCCTCGCCGTCATCGCCCAGGACCCGGTGCTGCGCCGGGTCAAGCTCATCGCCGAGCCCTGGGACGTCGGCTCCGGCGGCTACCAGGTGGGCGCCTTCCCGCCGCTGTGGACGGAATGGAACGACCGCTACCGCGACACCGTCCGGGACTTCTGGCGCGGCGCCCGGCACGACGTGCGCGACCTGGGCTACCGGCTGTCCGGCTCCAGCGACCTGTACGCCTGGGGCGGGCGCCGGCCGTACGCCTCGGTCAACTTCATCACCGCCCACGACGGCTTCACCCTGCGCGACCTGGTGACCTACCAGCACAAGCACAACGAGGCCAACGGCGAGGACAACCGCGACGGCACCAACGACAACCGGTCCTGGAACTGCGGCCACGAGGGAGAGACCGACGACCCGGCCGTGGGCGAACTGCGCCGGCGCCAACTGCGCAACATGCTCTCGACGCTGCTGCTGTCGACCGGGGTTCCGATGCTGGTGGCCGGCGACGAGGCGGGCCGCACCCAGGGCGGCAACAACAACGCGTACTGCCAGGACAACGAGATCAGCTGGCTGGACTGGTCGCTGCCGCAGGACCCGGCCTGGGCCTCGCTGCGCGCGCTGACCGCCCGGCTGATCGCGCTGCGCAAGGCGCACCCCGTGCTGCGCCGGCGGGCCTTCTTCTCCGGCCGGCCGCAGTCCGCCGGCGGGCTGCGGGACCTGGCCTGGTTCACCGCGCAGGGCCGGGAGATGACCGAGGCCGACTGGCACGGCCCCACGGCCACGCTCGGGATGTACCTGTCGGGCGCGGACATCCCGCACCGCGACGCACGCGGCCGTCCGGTGACCGACGACAGTTTCCTGGTGGTCCTCCACGCCTCGCACCGCCCGGCCCGCTTCACCCTGCCCGGCGGGCCGTGGGCCCGGGAGTACGAGCTGCTGCTCGACACCTCGCGCGAGGACCAGGCCGAACCGCCGGGCAGCCGGCACCCCGCCGGCCGGGCGCTGACCGTGCCGGGCAGGACGGTGCTGCTGCTGCGCGCCGTCTGACAGGCGAGACGCCGCGGCAGGGGTGTGGACTCGGCCGATTGGTCCAGTCCACACTGGTCGGCCGTGACCTCCGCACCCTCGCCCCCGCCGCCGTGCGCCCCGGGGCCCGGCACGCCCCTCTCCCCCCAGGGCCGCCTGTGGTCAAGGGGGTTCAGCCTGTACTTCACCGCCCGCAGCGTCGCCATGCTGGGCGACTCGATGCTGCCCGTCGCGCTGTCGGCGGGACTGCTGCAGCACGGCTACGGCGCCGGGGACATCGGCTACGCCATGGCGTCCTTCACCGCCTGCTTCGCCGGTCTGGTCGTCTTCGGCGGGGTCTTCGCCGACCGGTTCAGCGCCCGCGGCCTGATGATCGGCGCGGACCTGGTCCGGGTGGGCACGCAGTCACTGGCCGCCTGGCTGTTCTTCTCCGGGCAGGTCGTGCTCTGGCAGATCTGCCTGATCGGCGCGGTCAACGGCGTGGCGGGCGCCATGTTCCAGCCGGGCGTGGCCAGCACGGTGCCCCAGGTGGCCCGGGACGTCCAGGAGGCGAACGGGGTGGTGCGCACCGCCGAGTCGCTGATGGCGCTGGCCGGCCCGGCGCTCGCCGGCGTGCTCGTGGCCTTCACCTCCGCGGGCGGGGTGTTCGCCGCACACGCCGGCACGTACGCGGTGAGCGCCGGGTGCCTGCTGCTGCTCCGGCTGCCGAGGCGCGCGGCGCCGGAGCCCGGGGGCGCCGCCGCGCGCGGCAGCTTCCGGGCCGACCTGGTGGAGGGATGGCGGGAGTTCAGGGCCCGCACCTGGATGTGGTCGGTGATCGTCATCTGGATGGGCTTCATGATCCTCGTGATGGGCCCGGTGACCCCGCTGGCGGCCGGGGAGATCCTGCCCGCGCACGGCCCGAAGGCGTACGGGCTGGTGTCCTCCGCGCTGGGGGCCGGCACCGCGCTCGGCGGGCTGCTGGCGATACGGGTGCGGCCGGCCCGGCCGCTGCGGGGCGGCGCGGTGGCGCTGTTCGGGTTCGCGCTCTACCCGGCGGCGGTCGGCGCCGGGCTGCCGGTGCCGGCGGTGGCGGCGGCGGTGCTGGTCGCGGGGACGTCCTGGGCGTTCTGGAGTGTGATGTGGGCCACCAGCGTGCAGACCCAGGTGCCCGGCGCGATCCTCAACCGGATCCACGCGTACGAGGTCGCCGGCTCGGTCGCCATGCTGCCCGTCGGCCAGGCCCTGGCAGGGCCGGCGGCGGGCTTCTTGGGGGCGCGGCCGGTGCTCCTCGCCGGGGGCGTGGTGACCCTGCTGGTGTGCGCGGCGCTGCTGGCGGTGCCCGCCGTGCGCGGCCTCGGCCGGAAATCGGGATGAGCTTTGTCGGTGGTGGCACGTACTCTCAGGAACGATGCCTGAGTCGACCATCCAACCCGAGCCCGAACGTTCCCGATCCGCGGTGCGCTCACTGCTGCGCCTGTGGCCGTACGTGAAGCCGATCAGCCACCGGCTGTTCGGCTCCGCCGGCGTGGCCGTGGTCGCGTCCTGCCTGGCGCTGCTGATCCCCCTGGTCCTGGAGTGGATCGTGGACGGCCCGGTCGCCGACCACGACCCGTCCGGGGTGTGGCTCGGCGGCGGGCTGGTGCTGCTGCTCGGCCTCCTGGAGGCCGGGCTGTTCGGCGTACGGCGCTGGCTGGTGGCGCGCCCCATGGCCGGGCTCGAGGCGACGATGCGGGCCGACCTGTACCGGCGGCTGCAGCGCCTGCCGGTCGCCTTCCACGACCGCTGGGGATCGGGGCAGCTGCTCTCCCGGGCCACGAACGACCTGCAGATCCTGCGGATGTTCCTGACCTTCCCGATGGTCTTCCTGGCCGTCAACACCGCCACCATCGTCGCGGGTTTCGCGATCCTGTTCTCGCAGCGCTGGTCGCTCGGGTTGATCCTGCTGGGCCCCGTCGTGCCGCTGGTGATCCTGTGCTCGTACTTCGAGGCGCGCTACCAGATCGCCTCCCGGAACGCGCAGGACCAGGTCGGCGACCTGACCACGCTGGTCGAGGAGTCGGTGCTCGGCATCCGCATCATCAAGGCATTCGGCCGGCACCGCAACCAGGCCGAGGCCTTCCGCCGGCAGTCGCGCGAACTGCGCGGCACCGAACTGCGCAAGGCCCGGCTGCTGGCCGACCTGTGGATGGTCATCACCGGCCTGCCGGACGTCGCCCTGGGCGCCGCCCTCGTCCTGGGCGTGGTGCAGGTCGCCGACGGCGACCTGTCGGCCGGCACCCTGGTCGCCTTCCTGTCCACGGCGCTCGCGCTGCGCTGGCCGGTGGAGTCGCTGGGCTGGCTGCTGTCCTTCAGCAACGAGGCGGCCACCGCCGCCGACCGCGTCTTCGAGGTCCTCGACACCGAGATCCCGCCGGAGACCGGCACGGAGACGCACAGCGCCACGGGGGCCGTTCCCGGTGGGCCGGAGCGGCCCGCCGACGGCATCCGGTTCAGCGGAGTGCGCTTCCGCTACCCCGACGCCCCCGAGGGCACCCCCGACCTGCTCACCGGGATCGACCTGCACATCCGCAGCGGCGAGACGGTGGCGCTGGTCGGCGCGACGGGCAGCGGCAAGACGAGCCTGACGGCGCTCATCCCGCGTCTGTACGAGCCCACCGGCGGCCGCGTCCTGCTGGACGGCATCGACGCCGCGCTGCTCACCCGCTCCACCCTGCGCTCCCTGGTCGCGACGGCCTTCGAGGAACCGACCCTGTTCTCCGCCAGCGTGCGGGAGAACGTGCTGATGGGCGCGCCCGACGCCGGGGAGGCGGATCTGCTGCGGGCGCTGGAGATCGCCCAGTGCGACTTCGTCCACAAGCTGCCGCTGGGTGTGGACACCCAGGTCGGCGAGCAGGGCCTGAGCCTGTCGGGCGGTCAGCGGCAGCGGCTCGCGCTGGCACGGGCGGTCGTCGGCCGCCCCCGCTTCCTGGTGCTGGACGACCCCTTGTCCGCCCTCGACGTGCACACCGAGGCCCTCGTCGAGGCGGCCCTGCGGCAGGTGCTGGCCACCACCACGGCGCTGGTGGTCGCCCACCGCCCCTCCACGGTGATGCTCGCCGACCGGGTGGCGCTGCTGTCGGAGGGCCGGATCGCCGCGGTCGGCACCCACCAGGAGCTCCTGTCCTCCTCCGCGGCCTACCGCCGCCTGATGTCCGGTCAGGACGGGAGCACGCCCGCCGCGCCGGACCGCCAGCAATTCGAAGGGAGCAGCACCCGATGACGTCCGTCACTCAGGCGCAGCCCGCCGCGCAGTCGGCCGACGAGGAACCGGCGGGTCTCCGGGGCACCGGAAAGGCGCAGGAGGCCCCTGCGGACGACGCCTTCGACCGGGACCGGCTCCCGGCGCCCGAGGGGGCGTCACGCGCCCTGCTGCGGGAGCTGATCGGGCCGCACCGGCGGCGCGTGTGGCTGGCGGCCGTGATCCTGCTGCTGCAGCAGGCGGCCGTGCAGGCGGGCCCGCTGATCGTGGCGGTGGCGATCGACCGGGCCATCCCGGCGCTGCGCCGCGACGACAACGGCCCGCTGATCGCGGTGGCGGTCGGCTACATCGGCTGCGCCGTCGCCGGCGGTCTGCTGCAGCGTTCGTTCATCCGGCAGGCCGGACGAGTCTGCCAGGACGTGCTGGTCGAGCTGCGCGGCCGGATCTTCCGCCACGCCCAGGCCCTCGGCCTGGACTTCCACGAGCGCTACACCTCGGGCCGGATCATCGCCCGCGCCACCTCCGACGTGGAGTCGATCCGGGAGCTGCTGACCGAGGGCCTCCAGGAGCTGCTGAACGTGGGGCTGTCGGTCCTCTACATCTCGGCGGTCCTGCTGTGGCTGGACTGGGGGCTCGGTCTGTTCGCTCTGGCCACCGCGGTGCCGCTGGTGGTGACCGTGCGGATCTTCCGGCGCCGGTCGGCCAAGGTCTACACGCGCCGCTCCGCCGCGATCGCGGCCGTCATCGTGCGCTTCACCGAGACGATGAACGGCATCCGGCCCGTGCAGGCCTTCCGCCGCGAGAAGGCGAACGACGAGGCGTTCGACGAGCTCAACACCGCCCACCGGCAGGCCAACGGCGACGCGATCCTGGAGATGGGCCGCTTCACCGTCTCCTCCTGGCTGATCGCCAACACCTCGGTGGCGCTGGTGGTGCTGTGGGGCGCGTACCGCGTGGCCTCCGGCTCCCTGGCGCTCGGTGTGCTCGCCGCCTTCGTGCTCTACCTGCGGCGGCTGTACGCGCCGATCGACCCCCTCGGGATGTTCCTCAACTCCTACCAGTCGGCGGCCGCGTCGCTGGAGAAGATCGCCGGGCTGCTGGCCCAGCGGCCGTCGGTGCCCGAGCCGGAGACGCCGCGGGCGCTGCCGGCCCGGGAGGCGGCCATCCCCGGCCGCGAGGTCGTCTTCGAGCAGGTCCGGTTCGCCTACCGCACCGGCGGGGAGGTGCTGCCCCGCTTCGACCTGCGGTTGCCCGCAGGGCAGACGGTCGCGGTCGTGGGCGCCACCGGCGCGGGCAAGTCGACGCTGGCCAAGCTGCTGGCCCGGTTCTACGACCCGACCGAGGGCCGGGTCACCCTCGACGGGGTGGACCTGCGCGATCTGTCCCTGCCCGAGCTGCGACGCGGGGTGGTCATGGTGACCCAGGAGGCCTTCCTCTTCTCCGGCACCGTCGCCGAGAACATCGCCATCGGGCGCCCCGAGGCCACCCGCGAGGAGATCGAGCAGGCCGCCAGGGCGATCGGCGCCCATGACTTCATCGCCGCGCTGCCCGAGGGCTACGACACCGACGTCCGCAAGCGCGGCGGCCGCATCTCGGCGGGCCAGCGCCAGTTGGTGGCCTTCGCCCGCGCGCTGCTCGCCGACCCCGCGGTGCTCATCCTGGACGAGGCGACCTCCTCGCTGGACGTACCGGGCGAACGGGCGGTGCAGCAGGCCATGCGCGAGGTGCTGCGCGGCCGCACGGCGGTGATCATCGCGCACCGTCTGTCGACGGTGGAGATCGCGGACCGGGTGCTGGTGATGGACCAGGGCCGCGTCGTGGAGGACGGCACCCCGGCCGCACTCGTCTCGGGCGCGGGCCGCTTCGCGGATCTGCACCAGGCCTGGCGAGACAGCCTCGTCTGACCCGTGCCGAAGGCCGGTGACGGAGGGTCCGTCACCGGCCTTCGGCATGCGGTGTCCCGCGCGGAGCGAAGATCCCCAAGAGAGCAGATCCGGCCATTTGTTGGCACGCGCATGACACTGCTCCGGAAGTGATGGCAATCTTCCCGGGTCGGTCGCAGCACCGGTGGACGCACCCCACCCACCCTGCGCCCGGCGCTCGTCCGCACACCCACCCGTATCCCACCCGCACGCCCAGTTCCACCCGGGCAGCACACCCCGTCTGCCCGGCTGTCCCGGC
Source organism: Actinacidiphila sp. bgisy167 (assembly GCF_057707665.1). Classification (NCBI taxonomy): domain Bacteria; kingdom Bacillati; phylum Actinomycetota; class Actinomycetes; order Kitasatosporales; family Streptomycetaceae; genus Actinacidiphila; species Actinacidiphila sp. bgisy167. The sequence continues at coordinate 41,740 of NZ_JBYIQP010000045.1, forward strand.
CGCTGCACGCGGCCGACGCAGTAGGAGTTTGCGTGAGACGAACCCCCCACACGGCGGTCGCGGCCACCAGCCTGGTCGCCACCGTCGCGTTCCTCGCCGTCGGTATACCGGTGACCACCGCCGCGGCGGACCCCGCCCCCCACACCAGCACCCTCCGCGCCGGTGCGCTCGAGGCCCCGCTGACCCCGGCCCAGCGCACCGCGCTCATCAGGAGCGCCGACGGCGAGACGGACGCCACGGCCGGGCGACTCGGCCTGGGCGCCAAGGAGAAGCTCGTCGTCAAGGACGTGGTCAAGGACGCCGACGGCACGCTGCACACCCGCTACGAGCGGACGTACGCCGGGCTCCCGGTGCTCGGGGGCGACCTCGTGGTGCACAGCCCGGCGAAGGACACCGGCACGCTGAGCACCACGTTCAACACCGACAAGCAGATCACGGTGCCCTCGACGACGCCGAAGGTGTCCGGAACCGCCGCCACCGCCTCCGCCCTGAGGAGCGCCAAGGCCCTCGACGTCGCGGCCCCCGCCGCCAAGGACGCCCGCAAGGTCGTCTGGGCGGGCCGGGGCGAGCCGAAGCTCGCCTGGGAGACGGTGGTGGGCGGTGTGCAGGACGACGGCACCCCGAGCCGGCTGCATGTGATCACCGACGCCGCCACCGGCGACGAGCTGTCCCGCTACGACGACGTCAAGACCGGCACCGGGAACACCCAGTACAGCGGCCGGGTGTCGCTCAGCACCACGCTGTCCGGCTCGACGTACCAGCTGACCGACAACACGCGCGGCGGCCACAAGACGTACAACCTCAACCACGCCACCGGCGGCACGGGCACGCTCTTCACCGACGCCGACGACATCTGGGGCGACGGCACGGGGGCGGGCGTCCAGACCGCGGCGGCCGACGCGGCCTACGGCGCCCAGGAGACCTGGGACTTCTACAAGGACACCTTCGGCCGCAACGGCATCAGGAACGACGGTGTCGGCGCGTCCTCGCGGGTCCACTTCGGCACCAACTACGACAACGCCGGCTGGGACGACAGCTGCTTCTGCATGCTCTACGGCGACGGCGTCGGCGGCAACCGCCCGCTGACCGCCCTCGACGTCGCGGGCCACGAGATGAGCCACGGCGTCACCTCCGCCACCGCCAACCTCATCTACGCCGGGGAGTCCGGCGGGCTGAACGAGGCCACCTCCGACATCTTCGCCGCCGGCGTCGAGTTCTACTCCGACACCAGCGCCGACCCCGGTGACTACCTCGTCGGCGAGAAGATCGACATCAACGGCAACGGCACTCCGCTGCGTTACATGGACGAGCCCTCCAAGGACGGCCTGTCGGCCGACTACTGGTACTCCGGCCTCGGCAACATCAACGTCCACTACTCCTCGGGCCCGGCGAACCACATGTTCTACCTGCTCGCCGAGGGCAGCGGCAGCAAGGTGGTCAACGGGGTCTCCTACGACAGTCCCACCGTCGACGGCCTTCCGGTCACCGGCATCGGCCGCGCCGCCGCGCTGCAGATCTGGTACAAGGCACTGACCACGTACATGACGAGCAACACCGACTACGCGGGCGCCCGCACCGCCGCGCTGAACGCCGCCTCGTCGCTCTACGGCGCCTCCTCCGCCCAGTACGCGGGCGTGCAGAACGCCTTCGCGGCCATCGGCGTCGGCAGCCGGGCCCCCGTCGAGGGCGTCACGGTCACCAACCCGGGCAACCGGTCCAGCGTCACCGGCACCGCCGTCAGCCTGCAGATCCAGGCCAGCAGCACCAACAGCGGCGCCCTGAGCTACGCGGCGACCGGCCTGCCGGCAGGGCTGACGATCAACTCCTCCACAGGGCTGATCTCCGGCACCCCGACCGCCGCCGGGACCTACAGCACCACGGTCACGGTCACCGACAGCGCCGCCAAGACCGGCACCGCCTCCTTCACCTGGACGGTCAACGCCCCCGGCAGCTGCGCTACGACGCAACTGCTCGGCAACCCCGGCTTCGAGTCGGGCAGTGCCTCCTGGACCGCGTCCACCGGCGTCATCACCAACGACCGCGCCCAGGCCGCCCACGGCGGTTCGTACAAGGCGTGGCTCAACGGCTACGCCACCACCCACACCGACACGCTCTCCCAGTCGGTGAGCGTCCCGGCCGGCTGCAGGGCCACCTTCAGCTTCTGGCTGCACATCGACTCCGCGGAGACGACCACCAGCACCCAGTACGACAAGCTGACGGTCACCGCCGGATCGACCACCCTGGCCACCTACTCCAACCTCAACAAGGCATCGGGCTACACCCAGAAGTCCTTCAGCCTGGACGCCTTCGCCGGCTCCACCGTGACCCTGAAGTTCACCGGCGCCGAGGACTCCTCGCTGCAGACGAGCTTCGTGATCGACGACACCGCGGTGACCACCGGCAACTGATCCGCACCGGCTGATCGCGAACACCGGGCCCCGGCCGTCACCCTCGACGACCGGGGCCCAACCGTGTTTGCTCTGACGTCCGCTCAGCGCAGCACGCCGGCCGTCATCCCCGCCACTTCCGGCGGCACGGCGATGAGCCCGAGCTCCGCGACAGAGGCGAGCAGCCGGTGCGTCGGCAGGACACGCACGGTGTAACCGAAAGGACCCGTCCGGTCGAGAGCGAGCGGTCCCTCGAAGAGCCAGCGGCCCTCCACATCCGGCCGCCCACCCGGCTTGAGGGACACCACCGCCGGGTCGGCGATCCGATCGGAGTCGTCGACCCGCCCGGACACCACCTGGACGTCCACATCCCCGGGCTCCAGGCCACCCAGGGTCACCTGGACCCGCAGGGTCAGCGTCGTCCCGAGCTCCGGTGTGCCGCCGACCGCCGCCGTGGTCTCCACATGGTCGACGGCGACCTGCGGCCACCGCTCGCGCACCCGGCGCTTCCACGCGGCGAGTCCGGCGGCCTCCGCGCCGCCCACGAGGCGGTGGGCGCGCGCGGCGGGCGCATAGAGACGGGTCACGTACTCGCGGACCATGCGCCCGGCGAGCACCTTCGGGCCCAGGGTGCTCAGGGTGTGCCGGACCATCTCGATCCAGCGGACCGGCAGACCGTGCGCGCCGCGGTCGTAGAACCGGGGCGCGACCTGGTTCTCGATCAGGTCGTAGAGGGCGGCGGCCTCGATGTCGTCGCGGCGGTCGGGGTCGCCGGCCGCGCCGAAGCCGTCGGCGGTGGGGATCGCCCACCCGTTGTTGCCGTCGAACCACTCGTCCCACCAGCCGTCCAGGACGGACAGGTTGAGGCAGCCGTTCAGCGCGGCCTTCATGCCCGAGGTGCCGCACGCCTCCAGCGGCCGCAGCGGGTTGTTCAGCCAGACGTCGCACCCGGGGTAGAGGTGCTGGGCCATGGCCATGTCGTAGTCCGGCAGGAAGACGATGCGGTGCCGCACCCGGGGGTCGTCGGCGAAGCGCACCAGCTCCTGCACCAGCCGCTTGCCGCTGTCGTCGGCCGGGTGCGCCTTGCCCGCGACCACGATCTGGATCGGCCGGGACGGGTGCAGCAGCAGCTCCATCAGCCGGTCCTGGTCGCGCAGCATCAAGGTGAGCCGCTTGTACGACGGGACCCGGCGGGCGAAGCCCATGGTCAGCACGTCCGGGTCGAGGACGTCGTCGACCCAGCCCAGTTCGGCCGAGCCGGCGCCGCGGTGCCGCCACGAGGCGCGCACCCTGCGGCGCACCTCCCGCACGAGGTGTTCGCGCAGCTCCCGGCGCAGCTCCCAGATCGCGGCGTCGGGGATGCGGAAGACGCTCTCCCAGGTGTCGTCGAGCCCGGTGGTCATGGCGTCCTCGACGTTGCGGACGCCGGCCTGCCGGGCGCCGAGCCGCAAGACCTGCGGCGCCACCCAGGTGGGGGCGTGCACGCCGTTGGTGATGGAGGTGATCGGCACCTCCTCCGGGTCGAAGCCCGGCCACAGCCCGGCGAACATCTCGCGGCTGACGCGGCCGTGCAGGGTCGACACGCCGTTGGCGCGCTGGGCGAGGCGCAGCCCCATCACGGCCATGTTGAAGACGTTGGGGTCGCCGCCGGGGTAGGTCTCCATCCCCAGCTCCAGCACGCGCTGGACGTCCACGCCGCGCAGCTCGCCGTCGTCGCCGAGGTGCCGGGCCACCAGCTCGCGGTCGAAGCGGTCGATGCCCGCCGGCACGGGGGTGTGGGTGGTGAAGACGGTGCCGGCCCGCACGGCCTCCAGGGCCGAGTCGAAGTCCAGTCCTTCCCCGTCGGCGGCGAGTTCGCGGATGCGCTCCAGCCCGAGGAAGCCCGCGTGGCCCTCGTTGGTGTGGAAGACCTCGGGCTCCGGGTGCCCGGTCAGCGCGCAGTAGGTGCGCACGGCCCGGACGCCGCCGATCCCGAGCAGCATCTCCTGCAGCAGCCGGTGCTCGCTGCCGCCGCCGTAGAGGCGGTCGGTGACGTCCCGTTCGCCCGGGTGGTTCTCCTCGACGTCGGAGTCCAGGAGCAGCAGCGGGACCCGGCCGACCCTGGCCAGCCAGACGTGGGCGCGCAGGCTGCGCCCGCCGGGCAGGTCCAGGACGATCAGGACGGGGCCGCCGTGCTCGTCGCGCAGCAGCGACAGCGGCAGCTCGTTCGGGTCGAGCACCGGGTAGTGCTCCTGCTGCCAGCCGTCCCGGGACAGGGACTGGCGGAAGTAGCCGTGCCGGTAGAGCAGGCCGACCCCGATCAGCGGCACGCCCAGGTCGCTGGCGGCCTTGAGGTGGTCGCCGGCCAGGATGCCGAGTCCTCCCGAGTACTGCGGCAGCGCGGCGGTGATGCCGAACTCGGGCGAGAAGTAGGCGATGGCGGAGGGGAGTTCCCCGGCCTCGGCGGCGCCCTGGTACCAGCGCGGGTTGCCGAGGTAGTCGTGGAGGTCCTCGACGGCGGCGTCGAGCCGGCGGAGGAACCTGCGGTCCTTGGCGAGGGCGTTCAGCCGGTCCTTGGAGACGGCGCCGAGCAGCCGCACGGGGTCGCCGGCCGCCGCTCTGAAGCCCTCCGGGTCGACGGACTGGAAGAGCTCGCGGGTCTCGTTGTGCCAGGACCAGCGCAGATTCTGCGCGAGCTCCCCCAGGGGACGTAGTGGTTCGGGCAGGACGGTTCGCACGGTGAATCGACGAATAGCCTTCACATCACTCACTTTCGGTGCATATGCCTGACCTTGAGTGAAGCGCATCTCCGACGGTAGCGGCATCTTTCGGTGCGGTGGTGACAACCGGGTACCCGATGTCCCGAAGCCGGGCGTGCCGCGCGGCTCCCGCGCCTGGCGCACCGGACGTCACGGGCGTTCCCGACTCCTCGCGCACGCGTCCGCGCGCGCCTCGTCAGCGTGTCGGACGACGGCTACGACCGACGCGGCAGGGCAGGTCGGACGACGCGCACCGCGAGGGCTACATCGGGCGTCCACGACCGGGGCACGGGCGGGTCCCGGTGCGCCGGACGGTCGCGTCCGCCGTCCGGGCCGAAGGTGGCCGGTTCTGTGCGTCCGGACGCCGCCGGGACCGCCCCGCACGCAACTTACGCGTCAGTACCCCTTCCCGTGGAGCTTTCGACCGTCATCCAATGGGCAGGCTCCCTCCGGCGCGACGCGGCGCCGAACCCCCGTACCACAACTGATATCCGCCCACCCGAGTGAACGCGGACAGGAGCGGTCATGCCCACAGGCAGGCATCCGAAGGAGCAGATAGAAAGAGCGGAAGGTACCCGCCCGGCCACCCGTACCCACAGGTGAGGCGCAATGATCGGTCGTATCCCCGTCCTGGACGTCCGCCCGCTCGTCGACTGCGGCCGCCGCCCCGCCAAGGCCGTGGTCGGCGAGACCTTCCAGATCACCGCCACCGTCTTCCGCGAGGGCCATGACGCGGTGGCGGCGAACGTGGTCCTGCGCAACCCGTCGGGACGTTCCGGTCCGCGGATCCCCATGCGCGAACTCGCCCCCGGCACCGACCGGTGGGGCGCCGAGGTGACGCCCACCGCGGAGGGCCGCTGGACGTACACGGTGGAGGCCTGGAGCGATCCGGTGGCCACCTGGCGGCACCACGCGGGCATCAAGATCCCCGCGGGCATCGACACCGAACTGGTCCTCGCCGAGGGGGCCGCACTGCACGAGCGCGCCGCGGCCGGGGTGCCGAAGAAGGACGGCCGGGCCGTCGTGCTGGCCGCCGCCGACGCCCTGCGCGACACCTCCCGCACCCCCGCGGAGCGGCACGCCGCCGCGCTCGCGCCCGAGGTGGTGGAGGTACTCGGCCGGCACCCGCTGCGCGACCTGGTGAGCGCCTCCCGCCCGGCGCCCCTCCAGGTGGAGCGGCAGCGCGCGCTGTTCGGGTCCTGGTACGAGATGTTCCCCAGGTCCGAGGGAGCGGTGGTGGACCCCACGGGCCGCCGCCCACCGTCATCGGGCACCTTCCGCACGGCCGCCGAGCGGCTTCCGGCGATCGCCGCGATGGGCTTCGACGTGGTCTACCTGCCGCCCATCCACCCGATCGGCTCAGCGTTCCGCAAGGGGCCGGACAACGCGCTGGAAGCCGGCCCGCACGACGTGGGCTCGCCCTGGGCGATCGGCTCCGCGGAGGGGGGCCACGACGCCGTCCACCCGGATCTCGGCACGATCGAGGACTTCGACTTCTTCGTGGAGCGGGCCCGCGAGCTGCGGCTGGAGATCGCCCTGGACTTCGCGCTGCAGTGCTCCCCGGACCACCCGTGGGTCGGCAAGCACCCCGAGTGGTTCACCACCCGGGCGGACGGCACGATCGCGTACGCCGAGAACCCGCCGAAGAAGTACCAGGACATCTACCCGATCGCCTTCGACGCCGACTTCGGCGGCATCGTGCAGGAGACCGAGCGGGTGCTGCGGCACTGGATGGACCACGGGGTGCGGATCTTCCGCGTCGACAACCCGCACACCAAACCGGTGGTGTTCTGGGAGAAGGTCATCGCCGACATCAACCGCACCGACCCCGACGTCATCTTCCTGGCGGAGGCGTTCACCCGTCCGGCGATGATGCGCACACTGGCCCAGATCGGCTTCCAGCAGTCGTACACGTACTTCACCTGGCGCAACGGCAAGCACGAACTGACCGAGTACCTGACGGAGCTGTCGGGCGAGGCCGCGAGCTACATGCGGCCCAACTTCTTCGTCAACACCCCGGACATCCTTCACGCCTACCTGCAGCACGGCGGCCGTCCGGCGTTCGAGGTGCGCGCGGTCCTGGCGGCGACGCTCTCGCCCACCTGGGGGGTGTACGCCGGGTACGAGCTCTGCGAGAACGCGCCGGTGCGCGAGGGAAGCGAAGAGTACCTACACTCGGAGAAGTACGAGCTGAGGCCCCGTGACTGGGCGGCAGCCGAGGCCGAAGGCCGTTCGCTGGCTCCGCTGCTCACCACGCTGAACCGGCTGCGACGCCGCCACCCCGCGCTCCAGCAGCTGCGCGACCTGCGCTTCCACCCCGTGGACAACGACGCGGTGCTGGCGTACTCCAAGCGCTCGGGCGACGGCGGGGACGTCGTACTGGTGGTCGTCAACCTGGACCCGCACCACACCCAGGAGGCGACCGTCTCGTTGAACATGCCGGACCTCGGCCTCGCATGGCACGAGTCCATCCCGGTGCGCGACGAGCTCACCGGCGAGACCTACCACTGGGGCAGGGACAACTATGTGCGCCTCGAACCGGGCCGCGCGCCCGCGCACATCCTCACCCTGCGACCTACTCCATCGACAGGAGGGTCACCCACTTGATCGTCAACGAACCCGTACCTGACACGTTCGAAGACACCCCGGCCAAGGACCGGGACCCCGACTGGTTCAAGCGGGCCGTCTTCTACGAGGTGCTCGTACGGTCCTTCCAGGACAGCAACGGCGACGGCATCGGCGACCTCAAGGGACTCACCGCCAAACTTGACTATCTGCAGTGGCTCGGCGTCGACTGCCTGTGGCTGCCGCCGTTCTTCGCCTCGCCGCTGCGCGACGGCGGCTACGACGTCTCGGACTACACGGCCGTACTGCCGGAATTCGGGGACCTGGCCGACTTCGTGGAGTTCGTGGACGCCGCCCACCAGCGCGGGATGCGCGTGATCATCGACTTCGTCGTCAACCACACCAGCGACCAGCACGAGTGGTTCCAGCAGTCCCGCACCGACCCGGACGGCCCCTACGGCGACTACTACGTCTGGGCGGACGACGACAAGCAGTACCAGGACGCCCGCATCATCTTCGTCGACACCGAGAGCTCCAACTGGACCTTCGACCCGGTGCGCAAGCAGTACTACTGGCACCGCTTCTTCTCGCACCAGCCGGATCTCAACTACGAGAACCCCAAGGTGCAGGAGGAGATCCTGGCCGCCCTGCGCTTCTGGCTGGACCTCGGCATCGACGGCTTCCGGCTGGACGCGGTGCCGTACCTGTACCAGGAGGAGGGCACCAACTGCGAGAACCTGCCGCGCACCCACGACTTCCTGAAGCGGGTCCGCCAGGAGATCGACGCCCACTACCCCGACACGGTGCTGCTCGCCGAGGCCAACCAGTGGCCCGAGGACGTCGTCGACTACTTCGGCGACTACGCCAAGGGCGGCGACGAGTGCCACATGGCCTTCCACTTCCCGGTCATGCCGCGCATCTTCATGGCGGTGCGCCGGGAGTCCCGCTACCCGGTCTCGGAGATCCTCGCCAAGACCCCGGCCATCCCGCGCAACTGCCAGTGGGGCATCTTCCTGCGCAACCACGACGAGTTGACGCTCGAGATGGTGACGGACGAAGAGCGCGACTACATGTACGCGGAGTACGCCAAGGACCCGCGCATGCGGGCCAACATCGGCATCCGGCGCCGGCTCTCCCCGCTGCTGGACAACGACCGCAACCAGATCGAGCTCTTCACCGCGTTGCTGCTCTCCCTGCCGGGCTCGCCGATCCTCTACTACGGCGACGAGATCGGCATGGGCGACAACATCTGGCTCGGGGACCGCGACGCGGTGCGCACCCCGATGCAGTGGACTCCCGACCGCAACGCGGGCTTCTCCTCCTGCGACCCGGGACGGCTCTATCTGCCCACCATCATGGACCCGGTCTACGGCTACCAAGTCACCAATGTCGAGGCACAGATGAGCTCCCCGAGCTCGCTGCTGCACTGGACCCGCCGGATGGTCGAGATCCGCAAGCAGAACCCGGCCTTCGGCCTGGGGTCGTACACCGAACTGCCCTCCACGAACCCGGCGGTCCTGGCCTTCCTGCGCGAGGCCCCCTCGACCGAGGGCAGGGGCGACGACCTCGTCCTGTGCGTGAACAACTTCTCGCGCTTCGCCCAGCCCACCGAGCTCGACCTGCGGCCCTTCACCGGCCGGCACCCCGTGGAGCTGATCGGCGGAGTGCGCTTCCCGGCCATCGGCGAATGGCCCTACCTGCTCACCCTCGCCGGTCACGGCTTCTACTGGTTCCGGCTGCGCCGCGACG
>NZ_JBYIQP010000046.1:0-50638 GCF_057707665.1 Actinacidiphila sp. bgisy167
GCCAGAACGCGTTGGGGGGGGGGGTGCAGCCACCCCCCCCCCCCCGACCCCTTTCGGCGTCACTCGGCCTTGATGGCCTCCAGCATGTTCAGCCCGGCCGCCCGGCGGGCCGGCCACAGCGCGGCCAGGACGCCCACCAGGGCCGCCAGCGCCAGGAACAGCCCGATCCGGTCCCAGGGCAGCGTCGTAGCGTAGCTCGGCATCTGCTTCCTGATCAGCCCGCCGGCGGCCCAGGCGAGGAACACCCCGAGGCCGAGGCCCAGCACCGCACCGAAGAGCGAGATCAGCAGGGACTCCAGCCGGATCATCCGCTTGACCTGGCCGCGGTCCAGGCCGATCGCCCGCAGCATGCCGATCTCGTGCCGGCGCTCGAAGACCGACATCGCCAGCGTGTTGACCACACCCAGCACCGCCACCAGCACGGCCATCGCGAGCAGCCCGTAGAGGATGTTCAGTGTCAGGTCGACCGTGGAGCTGAGCTCGCGGGAGATGTCCGCCTTGTCCTGCACCTTGATGGCGGGGTTCGCACCGAGCGCCTTCACCAGCGCGTCCCGGTTGGCCTCAAAGGCGCCGCCGGCCATGCCCACCAGCACCCGCATGTCCCCGGTCCTGGGGGTGTGCGGGGTGACGGTGGCGTTGTCCATGATGACGCCGTTGATCAGGTCTCCGCCCTCGTAGACACCGCCGATCGTCAACCGCCCCTTGGTGCCGTCCTCGTAGCGCACCGCCAGGCTCTGCCCGGCGCGCCAGCCGCGCCACCGGGCGGTGTCGGAGTCCACGATGACGGAGTCGCCGTGGACCGAGGCGATGGAGCCGCTGGTGAAGTCCAGGGTGAGCAGCCGATCGATCTGCGGCACGTCGACGCCGGCGACCCACTCGTTCTGACCGCCCAGTTCGGCGCGTGCGTCGCGCACCGCGCTCGAGGCGCTGACCCCGTCGGTGCGGGCGATCCGCGCGGCCACCTCGGGGGAGAGGTTCCGGCCGGTGGCCATGGTGATCTGGTAGTCGGCCTTCAGGTGGGCGGCCGCCATCTCGTTCACGGTGGTCTTGGCCGAAAGGGCCACCACCGTGAGGGCGGTGATCAGGGTGAGGCCGATCATCAGGGCGGAGGCGGTGGCGGCGGTGCGCCGGGGGTTGCGCACGGCGTTCTGCCGGGCGAGCCTGCCCGTGACTCCCAGGGGCCGCAGCAGCGCCGCCGCCGCGGCGACCACCGGCCGGGACAGCAGCGGGGTGAGGACGAAGACGCCGATCAGCAGCAGCCCGGCGCCGCCGCCCAGGACCATGTCGCCGTTGTCCTCCATCCCCGAGCCCGCGAGCACCAGGACGACACCGGCCGCCGACAGCAGCGCGCCGAAGGTGTTGCGCAGGAGCAGGCCCCTGACGGTGGCCGGGGCGTGCACGCTGCTCATCGCCGCGACCGGCGGGATCGTGGCGGCCCGGCGGGCCGGCAGCCAGGCGGCGAGCACGGTGACGCCCACGCCGACCGCGAGCGCCACGCCGGCCGTGCCGGGCTGCACCGCCAGGGCCCCGGCGGGCAGGACGGCGCCGGCCGCGCCGAGCGCCGCCCGCATGACCGCCGCGATGCCGATGCCGAGCAGGAACCCGGTGACACCGGCCGCCGCTCCCACGGCAAAGGCCTCGACCAGCACCGAACGGGTCACCTGGCGACGGCTGGCACCCACCGCTCGCAGCAGCGCCAGCTCCTTGGTGCGCTGTGCGACGAGCATCGTGAAGGTGTTGGCGATGATGAAGATGCCCACGAACAGCGCGATGCCGGCGAAGCTGAGCAGGGTGGTGTTGAAGCTGCTGAGGTCCGAGGCGATCCGCCGGGCCTCCTCGTCCGCGAGCATCTGGCCGGTGGTCGCGGAGGCGTCCTCGGTGTAGCGCGGCAGCAGCTCGTCGATCTCGACCCTCAGCGCGGCCTGCGAGGTGCCGGGGGCGGCCTTGACGTCGATCTCCTCGTAGGCGCCCGGCTTGCCGAAGAGCTTCTGGGCCGTGGCGGTGTCGAAGAGCACCAGGCTGCCGCCCGCGGCGACGTTGCCGTCGTCGGTGCTGAAGACGCCGGTCACCTTCTGCCGCATCACCGGGCCGTCGATGGACATCCGGACGGTGTCGCCGACGCCGTAGCCCGTCCGCTCGGCGGTCCTGGAATCCAGCGCCACCTCGGAAGGGCCGTGCGGGGCGCGGCCTTGGAGCATCGGGTAGCGTCCGGGCCCCGTGTAGTTGCCGCCGCGGGTGGACCAGCCGTCACCGACCAGCCGGCCCTGCTTGTCGGCGATCGCGGTGAAGCCGTGCACGGTAGCGGTGGTGGACTCGGCGCCGGGCAGCCGGCCGATCTCGTCCACCAGCCGCTGAGGGAGCGGATGGTCGGCGTCCCCGTAGGTGACGGCGACCGAGACGTCGGCGTAGCTCCTGGCGGAGGCCTTGCGGAGGGCACTGCCGATGGTGTCGGTGAACACCAGGGTGCCGGAGACGAAGGAGACGCCGAGCATCACGGCGAGCACGGTCATCAGCAGTCTGGCCTTGTGCGCCAGGACATTGCGCAGGGCGGTACGGAACATGTCAGGGCTCGTCTCTCGGGTGTGGCTCGTCGTCGGCGGGGATCAGCTGGTACGGCCCTTGGCGTCGAAGCGCTTCATGCGCTCCAGCACCGTGTCCGCGGTCGGGCCGTGCAGCTCGTCGACGATGCGGCCGTCGGCGAGGAAGACCACGCGGTCCGCGTAGGAGGCGGCGACCGGGTCGTGGGTGACCATGACGACGGTCTGGCCGAGCTCCTTCACGGAGTTGCGGAGGAAGCCGAGGATCTCCGCGCCGGACCGGGAGTCGAGGTTGCCGGTCGGCTCGTCGGCGAAGATGATCTCCGGCCGGCTCGACAGCGCCCGGGCGACGGCGACGCGTTGCTGCTGGCCGCCGGAGAGCTGGGACGGCCGGTGCGACAGCCGCCCGGACAACCCGACGGTCCCGACGACCCGGTCCAGCCACTCCTTCTCGGGCCTGCGGCCGGCGATGTCCATCGGGAGCGTGATGTTCTCCGCGGCGGTGAGCGTCGGCAGCAGGTTGAACGCCTGGAAGACGAAGCCGATCTTGTCCCGGCGCAGCTTGGTGAGCTGCTTGTCCTTCAGCCCGGACAGCTCGGTGTCCCCGATCCACGCCGAGCCTGAGGAGATCGCGTCCAGGCCCGCCAAGCAGTGCATGAGCGTGGACTTGCCCGAACCGGAAGGCCCCATGATCGCGGTGAACTCACCGGCCGGGAACTCGACCGACACCGCGTCGAGCGCGACGACCCGGGTCTCGCCCTCCCCGTAGACCTTGCTCAGATCGATGGCGCGGGCGGCCGTCGCGGTGGCCGTTGCGGTGGGCTGTGCGGTGGGCTGTGCGGCGGTGGTCACGGCACGCTGCTCCTGTCGGGGGGCGGGGATGCGATCGGACCCCTCCATCGTTCCGGCGGGAGCCGCTGCCCGAATCCGTCGGGATCGTGGTTCTGAAGGCCGACTCGAGAGGTACGCGCGGACCCCGGCGTACGACTCGGGTATGACGCGGCCTCGGGCAACGGCCTGGGACGGAAGCGATTTCGCGTCATGTGCGGAGGATCCCTTCCACCGCCCAAACCGCCCCGGGCCTGCGCTTTCACGCGCACCGACATATTCTGATGATATGTCAGGTAGCCCTAAAATCAGACAACATGACGAATCTGGGACCCGGCTCCACCCGGCCCGCCGGATAGGCTCGCCCTGCGCTCTCGCGCCGCCCCGCCCGGATGGTGGAATGCAGACACGGCGAGCTTAAACCTCGCTGCCCCTTGCGGGCGTACCGGTTCGAGTCCGGTTCCGGGCACCACCTCCCTCACCGGCGCTGACCAGCAGGGATGGGCGGCGGCGCGACGCCCCGACAGTGCGAGCGGCCCCCGCGGGGCGGAGGTTGCCCCGTCATGGTCGTGGCAGCCCGCACCCGCACCCGCACCCCTCAGGAGCCGACGGCACTCCCGCCCCGGCGCGGAGCCCGGGGTCTTCCGTGTCTGAGTGCCGACGCCTTGACGGTCCATCAGCATGTCTGAGGTGATCCGTCCCGATACCGGAGCGCGGCTCAAGGCGGCACGAGGAGGGCGCGGTTCGACGGAGTGCGAGCCGGCGAGCGCCTCGCGAGTCCCGGTGCGCGGGGCTGTGGTCGTCGCGGGTCTGCGCACGTGACGGGCGTCGGCTTCTCCGACGGACGGGCAGACGCGGCGCCATTGATCGCCATGCGACTCTGCAATTACGGTCTGTTACGCAAACCTCCTGCTTCATTGGAGCCGACCGTGCCCGTATGTGTCGCGCCATCCGCGGCTGCCCCACATCCCGCCCCGAACACCTCGCGCCGGGCTGTGACGTTCGGTGAGTGACGGCGTCATCGTCTCCGGGGCCTCGCGGCGACTCGCGGTCGCCCACTGGCTCGCGTCCGCCGCCCTCGACCCGCGGAAGGCACGCGACGAGTGGGATGAGCGCGATGTCGCCGTTCTGCCGTGCGGGACGCTGTTCTCGGCTGTGCGCGTGCCGGGGGAGGCCGTGCACGCCGCCGCCGGGACCCACGATCCGCGAGGGGTACGGGAGTACCTGGCCGACGCCCTCGGTGAGGGGCCGGTCGTCGTCGACCCGGTCAGCCGGCGGTACTACGCGCTGGTGCCCGCGAGGCGCCGCGCTGCGCTGGGAGGTCGCGGGCACCGTGTGCCTGGGCCGCGGCTCCTGTGTGGGCTTCCCGCACCCGAGGTGCGCCGAACCCCGGTACGGACGCTCGTACTTGGCGGCGCCGATGGACTCGGCCGGCGTGCTGTGCGCGCCGGGCGACGTGGCGCTGGCGGCCCTGGCAGGCGGGTCCCGCCGGGCCGCCGAGCACGCGCAGCGATGAGCACGGCCCTGGCTCGACGCCGAGGTCCCCGTCCGCCCGTACGCGAAGGAGTCGCGCCATGACCGATGCCCCGACCGCCGGCTTCTCCGCCCTCTCCCTGGAGCCGTTCCCCGAGCTCCGGATGGGCGACGACCTTGCGCGCGCCATCACCGACGTCCTGACGCGCACCGGCACCGAGCTGGCGGACGGCGACATCGTCGTCGTCGCCTCCAAGGCCGTCTCCGTCGCGGAGAAGCGCTACGTGGACCTGGCAGGCGTCACTCCCGGGCCCGAGGCGGTAGCTGGCGGCCCGGACGGGCAAGCCGGCCGAGATCACGCAGTTGATCCTGGAGAACTCCACCCAGCACTTCCTGGCCGGCGAGCGCGGCCCGATCATCGCCCGGCACATCCTCGGCCACCAGCTCACCTCCGCCGGGATCGACCGTGCCGGCACAGCGGGCGCCTGGCTGCTGCCCGCCGACCCGGACGCCTCCGCCCGGGCCCTGCGTGACGCCCTCAGCGCCCAGACCGGCGCCACCGTCGCCGTGGTGATCGCAGACTCCGACGGTCGCGCCGACCGGCGCGGCGCGACCGCCGTCTCCGTCGGCGCTGCCGGGGTGTCGCCGCTGCGCGTCACCGAGCACGACGGAAGACGGCAGGAGGAGACCTTCGCCGACCTCATCGCCGCGGCGGCCGCGATCATCGTGGGGCAGCGCGGCCGCGGCGCTCCGGTCGCCGTGCTGCGCGGTATCACCTATGCGGCCGGAGACGAGGGTGTGGCGGCGATGCTGCACCAACGGCCCTGACACCGCGCCGCTGCCGGCCGGTTCCGCGGGCAGCGCGGCCGCCCGGCCCGACGAGCGCGCGCCTCCGCTCGACCGGATGGTGATCATGTATTGATGAAGGCGGGCCCTCGGGAGGATCGTTGGGGACGTCCTCGGCACACCACCTCTGGAGAAGACATGACCGTGCTGCGCGTGAAGGCCTTCGACCACCTGGTGCTCAACGTCGCCGACGTGGAGCGGTCCCTGGCCTTCTACACCGGTCCGCTGGGCCTGGAACCGGTGCGCATCGACGAATGGCGGGCCGGGAAGGCCCCGTTCCCGTCGGTGCGCGTCACCCCGGAGACCGTCATCGACCTCGTCGCCGGGCCCCGCGGCGAGTCCAACGTCGACCACATCTGCCTCACCGTTGAGCCGCTGGACTGGGAAGAGGTCGTCGCCTCAGGGGTGTTCACGATCCTGGAGGCCGATGTGCCGCGCTTCGGCGCGCGGGGCGTGGCGCGCTCGACCTACGTCGCCGACCCGGACGGCAACACCGTCGAACTGCGCTGGTATCCGCAGGACGCCGAGAAGTGAGCGCGGTTCCGGGCGCCGGAGACGGCACCCGGAACGGTTGCTACAGTGCGGCCGTGTCCGACTCCTCGCGTACATCGCTGGCCGGCGCCGGCTGGGACGGCCAGCAGGTCGGCGCCTACCGGGAGTTGATGCCGGCCCGAGTGGTCAACCTCTCGTGGCTGGACCCGGTGACCCTGTGGAAGGCCCGCAACGGCGTGGTCGCCAAACTGCTCGGCGACCCGACCGGCCGGGACCGGCAGCGCTGGGTGGACGGCCAGCGGCAGCGGGGGGAGGCCGGCCCGGACCTGGTGATCGAGCGGGACGACCCCGACGCCTTCTCCTTCCTCCTCCTCGGCGACACCGGCGAGGGCGACGCGCCGCAGTACGCCGTCGTCCCCGGGATGCTCACCGCGGGCGCGGGCACGCGCTACGCCGTGATCTGCAGCGACGTCAACTATCCGGTCGGCAACGCCGACGAGTACGACACCAAGTTCTTCCGGCCCTACCGCGACTACGACGCCCCCGTCTACGCCATCCCCGGGAACCACGACTGGTACGACGGACTGACGGGCTTCATGCGGGTGTTCTGCCGCGCCCCCGCCCTGCCGCCCGCACCGCGCCCCCGCCCGCTGTCCCGGGCCTGGTGGCGCGGCCTGCTGTGGGCGAAGCCCGGCGTTCCGGACGACGCCCGGCTCGAGGAGGCCCGCCTGATGCGCTCCGCGCCCTCCCAGGCTGCGTACCAGCCCGGCCCGTACTGGGCGATCGACTCGGGGCCGCTGCGGATCATCGGCATCGACACCGGGCTGCTCGGCGGCATCGACCGGGAGCAGGGCGAGTGGCTGCGCCGGGTCTCACTCGGCCCCCGTCCGAAGATCCTGGTCACCGGCTCCCCGATCTACGTGGACGGTGAGCACCACCCCTGCGCCGTCGAGGGCGGCGGCACCGTCGACGAGATCGTTCGTGATCCGGGGCGCAACATCGTCGCCGTGATAGGCGGCGACATCCACAACTACCAGCGCTACCCGGTCGACGTGGACGGCCGCAGGATCGAGTACGTCGTCGCCGGGGGCGGCGGCGCCTTCATGCACGCGACCCACACGATCCCTCGGGTGGAGGTCGACGGCGTCACCGAGGACCGGTTCCGCTGCTACCCGATGCGCGGCGACTCCCTGGCCTTCTACAGCCGCCTCTACGGCCGCCGGCTCCACCTGCGCCGCCTGTTCGAGCTGACCCCCGACGAGGCGTCCGCCGTCCTCGCCCGGCGCCTCGGCGTGCCGGCGACCCGGGCCACCGGCGCCCGGGTGACGCTGCGGACCCGCTTCGTCGCGTCCGTCCTGGGAGCCCCGCCCCGCCCGGAACGCGGACGCCGGCTGCGGCTGCCCGTCCGCCGGGTGCTCACCGGTCTGCTCTCCCCGGGCTCGGCGACGTACAGCCCGCCCTTCTTCAAGAGCTTCCTGCGGCTGGACGTCCACCCGTCCGCGGTGCGGGTGCGGTGCTATGCCGCCACGGGCCTGCTGGCGCACGAACTGGACCCGCCGGTCGAGGACGACTTCACCATCCCCCTTTCGCGCACGGACACGGACGCCACGGACACGGACGAGGCGACGGACGCGAACGCGTGAGCCGAGCGGTCTCAGCGCCCGTACCGCCCCGGCCGCGGACGACGCACGGGCTTCGGTCTTTACCTGCACCTGAACATCTCGTCGCGTTATGGACATCTGCGCTTGGTCAACCCTCCCCCTGGCACTCCTAAGGTCATGGCCAAACAATGGCAAGCAGTGAGCAATGGAGGTCGTTGTGTCGGAGGGTGCACGCAAGACCCGGCGGTTCGCCGTGCCCGTGGCGGCGGCCGCCGCCACGGTGGTGGCGACCATGGTGGTGAGCCCGACGCTGGGCGCGTCGGCCACGGCCCCGCAGGCCGCGGACAAGGGCAAGGCCCCGATCGCGAAGAACGTCATCTTCATCAACGGCGACGGCATGGGCGCCGCCGCCCGGCAGGCCGCGCGCCTGCACCTGGCCGGCCTGAACGGCCAGCTCGCGATGGACAAGCTTCCCTACTCGGGCCAGCTGACCACCGACCCCGACGACCCGAAGGCCGTCGTTACCGACTCCGCCGCGGCCGCGACCGCGTGGGCGACCGGTGAGAAGACCTACAACGGCGCGATCAGCGTCGACGTGGACGGCAACCCGCTGGCCACCCTGGGCCAGCAGGCCAAGGCCGCTGGCAAGGCAACCGGCCTGGTCACGACCGCGCAGGTCACCGACGCCTCCCCGGCCGCCTTCTTCTCCAACACGGCCAACCGGTCGGCGCAGGACGAGATCGCGCGCCAGTACATCGACGTCAGCAAGCCGGACGTCATCCTCGGCGGCGGCGAGGACTGGTGGCTGCCCGCGGGCGACGCCGGCGCGTTCCCGGACAAGCCGGCCGAGGACACGTCCGAGGCGAGCAAGGGCACCAAGGGCGACCTGATCAAGAAGGCCCAGAAGGCCGGCTACACCTACGTCACCAGCGCGGACCAGCTGAACAGTGCCAAGGGCGGCAAGCTCCTCGGCCTCTTCGCCAACGAGGAGATGTTCCAGCAGCACCCCGAGGGCCAGGGCGACGTCTACAACCCGGTGGTCGGCCTGTCCACCATGACCAGCAAGGCCCTCAGCACGCTGGACAAGAATAAGAAGGGCTTCTTCCTCATGGTCGAGGAGGAGGGCGTGGACGAGTTCGCGCACAACAACAACGGCACCCGCGTGCTCCAGTCCATGCAGGAGCTGGAGAAGGCCGTCGCGGTGGCCCGCGCCTACGTCGCCACCCACCCTGACACCCTGCTGGTCGTCACGGGTGACCACGAGACCGGCGGCCTGGCCGTGGAGGACGCGGACTCCGCCGACGAGTCCGGCGACGGCATCTCCGCCGAGGATGGTCCGTTCGGCATCCGCGGCAGCGACAAGTCGTTCTACATCGACTGGACGACCTCCGGGCACACCGGTGTGGACGTCCCCGTCACCGCCGCCGGCCCGCTCGCGGACCGCTTCACCGGCAAGCACGCCAACACCTACGTGCACGACGTCCTGAGCCAGATCCTGGCGACGCGTCGCTGACCGGCTGCACCACGACGGCGGGTGCCGGGGAGGGCGTACCCTCCCCGGCACCCGCCGTCCGCTGTGGGCGGTGTGGACGTCGCACAGACGGGGAAAGGCGTGGTGGCAGGCATGGCGGATGTTGCGAAAGATCCTCCTTGAGGCGTAGGCAACCCGCTTTGCCATACCATTACTCTGGTGTGAAGCCGTATCGCGCGGCCATGGAGGAGTGACAGATGAGGAGCAGCAACCCGGTCTTCTCGCGCCGTGGGTTCTCCCACGGGGAGGGCTACGCGGGCTTCGGCGGACAGCCGCAGACTCAGGGCGGCCCCGCCGTGGGCGGCAACCCCTACGCGGGCACGAACCCCTACGAGACCGCATATCAGGCCCCGACGACTGCCCCCGCGCAGACCGACCGGATGACGATGGACGACGTCGTCATGCGCACCGCCATGACGCTGGGCACCGTCGTGCTCGGCGCGCTGGTGGCCTGGTTCGTGCTGCCGGTCTCGGAGAAGAGCTACGGCCTGGCGTTCGGCGCGGCCCTCGTCGCCATGGTCCTGGGCCTCATCCAGTCCTTCAAGCGCCAGGCGTCGCCCGCCCTGATCCTCGGCTACGCGGTCTTCGAGGGCGTCTTCCTCGGCGTCCTCAGCAAGATCTTCAACTTCATGTGGCCGGGCATCCCGCTGCAGGCGGTGCTGGGCACCATGGCCGTCTTCGTCGGCATGCTGGTGGCGTACCGCACCCGGCTCATCCGGGTCACCGCGAACTACATGCGCATCGGCATGGCGATCGCCATCGGCTTCGTCATCCTGATGTTCATCAACCTGATCGCCGCGGTGATCGGCGGCGGTGACGGGCTCGGCCTGCGCAGCGGCGCGCTGGGCGTCGTCGTCGGCATCATCGGCATCGCCCTGGGCGCGTTCTTCCTGTCGCTGGACTTCAAGCAGGTCGAGGACGGCATCCGGTACGGCGCCCCGCGCCAGGAGTCCTGGCTGGCGGCCTTCGGCCTGACGGTCTCCCTGGTCTGGATCTACCTGGAGATGCTGCGGCTGATCGCCATCCTGCGCGGCGACGACTGAGCCGCCGCCCCCGTCAGTGGCCTGCGAACGGGCCCCGCAAGGCATCGCCTGCGGGGCCCGTCCGCATGTGCGGGGAGGCGGGAGGGGGAGGGCGTCAGCCGAACCTGCGCGCGGCCCGCCTCAGGTCGTGCTCGTGGACGATGGCCTTGGCGTGTCCGTAGGACAGGTCGTGCTCGCTGCGGAGCCAGCTGACCTTCTCCTCGAAGCGGAGGAATGCGGGCCCGTCGTCGACCATGCGAAGCCATTCGCCGATCTCGCGGCCGGTGCAGTGCGGGATGTGGGTGAGCAGGTTCCGGTGGGTCTCTTCCGAGAAGGTCTGGGACATCGGCGCCTCCGGTATGCGTTCCGGTCACCCCACCGTGCCTGAGCCGTCGGCTGTTGGCAACAGCCTGACGCGGTCGGTCGTAAGTACGCACCGGTAGGCTCCCGGTGTGCTGGACTGTACGACGCTCCGCGACGCCGCCGGACTCCTGGCCGCGCGCTACCGCTCCCTGCCGCAGAGTCGGCTCCGCGGCGAGGTGGCCCGGGCGGGCCTGGAACTCGCCCGTGACCTGGCCGAACGCGCGCAGCGGATCGAGTTCCCAGGACGCGACCCGCTGACGATGCCCGACGAGGGGGTCTTCGTGATCGGGGACCAGATCTCGGTGGCCGCGCATGATCTGGCCGCGGCTCTGGAGCCGCATCCGGAGCTGGTGGATGTGCGCGACGCGGCCGTGTCCCGGATCGGGGAGGCGGCCGTGCGGTGCGGTCTGTAGGGCGGGGCGGTTACAGCGAGGCGACGACGCGGTCGGCGAGTACGTAGACGGATTCGTCGCCGTAGGTGAAGGTCAGCGCGTAGCCTCCGGCGATGGCGGAGCCGCCGAGCAGGATCGGGGACTCTCCGCGGTCGAGGGCGTCGCAGAGGCGGTCGGCGGTGTCGCGGTCGCCGGGGGTCATGCAGAGCGTGGTGCCGTCGGCGAAGACGTACACGTCGAGCGTGCCGAGCGGGCCGGGACGGATGTCGGCGAGCGGCATCCGCAGGTCCGCGAGTTCGGACAGGCGCTCGGCGGTCTGCTCCTGGTTGGCCACGACCGGGGCGGGGACGGCGAAGTCGGGGTCGGAGGGGTGCCGGAAGGCCCCCGGGCCGCCGGGCTCCAGCCCGGCGAAGTCGGCCTGGCGGGGGAGGAAGGGGCCGTACGGCAGCACCTCGTAGTCGGTGCCGGGCGCGGAGCCGGGAGCCGGGCCGGCGCCCTGGCCACCGAAGAACTGGGTGTCGAGCTGCGGGTCGGCGAGGGTCTCGCCGGCCTCGCCCGTGCCGTAGCCGAGGGGGGATTCCTGCGCGGCCCAGAAGGCGCGCGCCTCGGCCAGTTCGCGCTCGCGCTCGTCGGCGAGCGCGTCGGCGACGGCCGCGCGGATGGCCTCGGCGTCCGGAGCGGTGCGTGCGGGGGGCACGACACCCGTCCGTTCGGCCCGGGCCTCCGCCAGGTCCGCGCGCAGGGCCGCGACGTCACGACGTACGCCGCGTGTCGCGAGCAGCGCGGCGGAACCGGCGGCCACGGCGGTTGCCGCACCCGTCAGCAAGACGAGGAACATGGCGCTCACTGGCGTACTCCCGACTGTGCTTCCCGAGCCTCGGCCCCCTGTACACCACCACTTTGCACCGGAAGCCATGGCCTCTGCAGTGCGGAACGTCACGAAATGGGAGGGCCCAAAGTCTCAGGCGTCAGTGGTGACTTGCCCCTGACCTGCGAAAACAACCGCCCCCGGAAGTAGGTCACATCCAGGGGGCGGTTCGATTGCGACTTGTGTCTCGAACGCACGTTCGAGACCTTGTGGGCCCCGGGCGGGTGCGGGTGCGGGTGCGGGCGCCGGGCGGCGGCCCCGTTACGACAGGCGCTCGATGACCATGGCCATGCCCTGCCCACCGCCGACGCACATCGTCTCCAGACCGAACTGCTTGTCGTGCCACTGGAGCGAGTTGATGAGCGTGGTGGTGATGCGGGCGCCCGTCATCCCGAAGGGGTGGCCCACCGCGATCGCCCCGCCGTTGACGTTGAGCTTGTCGATGTCGACGCCCAACTCCCGGTAGGAGGGGATGACCTGCGCCGCGAAGGCCTCGTTGATCTCGACCAGGTCGATGTCGCCGATCGTCAGCCCGGCCCGCTTCAGGGCCTGGCGGGACGCCTCGACCGGGCCGAGGCCCATGATCTCCGGGGACAGGGCCGAGACGCCGGTGGAGACCACCCGGGCGAGCGGGGTGATGCCGAGCTCGCGCGCCTTGGTGTCGCTCATGACCACCAGCGCCGCGGCGCCGTCGTTCAGCGGGCAGCAGTTGCCGGCGGTGACGGTGCCGTCGGGGCGGAAGACCGGCTTCAGGCCCCGCACACCCTCCAGGGTGACTCCGGAGCGCGGGCCGTCGTCCTTGGTGACGACGCTGCCGTCGGGCAGGGTCACCGGGGTGATCTCACGCTCCCAGAAGCCCTTCCCGATGGCCTCCTCGGCGAGGTTCTGCGAACGGACGCCGAACTCGTCCTGTTCGGCACGGGTGACGCCCTTGAGAGCGGCCAGGTTCTCGGCGGTCTGGCCCATGGCGATGTAGGCGTCCGGGAGCAGCCCGTCCTCCCGCGGGTCGTGCCATTCCCCGCCGCCCTGCTCGGCCCTGGCGGCGGTACGGGCCTCTGCCTCGGCGAAGCGCGGGTTGTGGGTGCCAGGCATGCCGTCGGAGCTGCCCTTGGCGAACCGGGACACGGTCTCGACGCCGGCCGAGACGAAGACGTCGCCCTCGCCCGCACGGATGGCGTGCAGGGCCATCCGGGTGGTCTGCAGCGACGAGGAGCAGTAGCGCGTGATCGTGCAGCCCGGGAGGTGGTCCATGCCCATCTGCACGGCCACGATCCGGCCCAGGTTGTGCCCCTGCTCGCCGCCGGGCAGGCCGCAGCCCAGCATCAGGTCGTCGATCTCGCGGGGGTCCAGCTGCGGCACCTTGGCCAGGGCCGCCTGGACGATCGCGGCGGTCAGGTCGTCGGGGCGCAGATCCTTCAACGACCCCTTGACGGCCCGGCCGATGGGGGAGCGGGCGGTAGAGACGATCACGGCTTCTGGCATCGCGACTCCTCGGCGAGGCGGTGGAAGTACGGCTGGGATGCGGAAGTTACCAGCACGTAGCAGAGCGCGTCACGGCGTGGGCGCTGTGACGCGGACCTCTGTATGAGCGCTTGCTTAGTCCATGATGGCGCATCCTCGCGGCCAGCGCCGCCCCCCGTGCGATGCTGGGCCGGTGACTCCGGACGACCTGGTACGCCTGCGACGCGCCCGCGACGCCATGGACCGCGACTACGCGGAGCCCCTCGACGTCACCGCGCTGGCCCGCACCGCGCTGATGTCCCCCGGCCACTTCTCGCGCAGCTTCCGGACCGCCTACGGCGAGACCCCGTACAGCTACCTCATGACCCGCCGGATCGAACGCGCCAAAGCCCTGCTGCGGCGCGGCGACCTCACGGTCACCGAGGTCTGCTTCGCGGTGGGCTGCACCTCGCTCGGCTCCTTCAGTTCGCGCTTCACCGAACTCGTGGGGGAGACCCCGAGCGCCTACCGGGCCCGCGACCACGAGCCGGGGGCGCCGATCCCCGCGTGCGTCGCCAAGCGGTACACCAGGCCCGTGCGCAAGAAGAAGGCCGAACCCGCCGCGCAGGCGGCCGACCCGGGCGGAGCCTAGGCCGGGTCGTCACATGACCCGCCCTTCTGGCGACGCCGCTCATGTGACGACACGGCCTAGCCTGGTCCGCATGGACATCACGCTGGCACAGTGCTTCATCGCCGTCGACGACCACGACAAGGCGCTGC
Source organism: Actinacidiphila sp. bgisy167 (assembly GCF_057707665.1). NCBI lineage: Bacteria > Bacillati > Actinomycetota > Actinomycetes > Kitasatosporales > Streptomycetaceae > Actinacidiphila > Actinacidiphila sp. bgisy167. The sequence goes on from NZ_JBYIQP010000046.1 coordinate 14,174, forward strand.
CCTTCTACCGCGACGTCCTCGGTCTGGAGGTCCGCAACGACGTCGGCTTCGAGGGCATGCGCTGGGTGACGGTCGGCTCGCCCGGCCAGCCCGGCGTGGAGATCGTCCTCGAACCGCCCCTCGCGGACCCGGGCGCCCCCGAAGCGGACCGGCGAGCCATGAGCGAACTGCTGGCCAAGGGCATGCTGCGCGGAGTCATCTTCGCCACCGGCGACGTGGACGCCACCTTCGAGCGCATCCGCGACGCGGGCGGCGAAGTGATCCAGGAACCCATGGACCAGCCCTACGGCGTCCGGGACTGCGCCTTCCGCGACCCCTCAGGCAACCTGCTCCGCTTCACCGAGCGCAAGCCCGCCTGACCCGCGCCCGCACCGCCCCGGGCGGGCCCGCCGCAGGGCCCGCCGACCGCGGCCGCGGCCCCGCCTGCCGCGCCCCCGCTCAGTTCTGGGCCGCCTCGGCGGCCTCCGTCGCGGGCGGCACCTTCGCGTCGGGCAGCCGGCGACGCCGGCGGCGCTTGAGCACGGCCCAGCGGCCGCGCGGACCGGAGACCGTGCCGGCGGCCGCCGTGACCTCGGTGCCCGCCTCGCCCGCCGCCTCCGCGGCGGCCTCGGCCACCGGCAGGAAGCCCTCGCCGCGCCGCGCGTCGGGACGCTCGTCCTCCTCCGGCCACAGCCCGACCGCGGAGCACAGGGTCGGCAGCACCGCCATGGCCGCGGTCGCATACCCCTCGGCCGACGGGTGGTAGTTGTCCGGGCCGAACATCTCACGGGGGCGGGACTCGAACTCGGGCCCCAGCAGGTCGCCCAGCGACACCGTGCGCCCCCCGAGACCGACCACCGCGATCGTCTGAGCCGCCGCCAACTGGCGGCTCAGCCTGCGCGCGACCCAGCGCAGCGGCTGGTAGACCGGCTCGATCGTGCCCAGATCCGGGCAGGTCCCGACGATCACCTCGCAACCGGCCTCACGCAACCGCCGCACCGCGTCCGACAGCAGCCGCACCGAGACCGCCAGCGGCATCCGCCTGGTCACGTCGTTCGCCCCGATCATGATCACGCACACGTCGGGCGGCGCGCCGCCGCTCTCCTGCCCCAGCAGAAGATCGACCTGGCGGGCCAGGTCGTCGGACTGCGCTCCGGGGTTGGCCACATTGACCAGCCGCACCGGCCGTTCCGCCACCGCCGCCACCCCGGACGCCAGCAGCGCCCCGGGCGTCTGACTCGCCCGGTGCACCCCCTGGCCCGCCGCCGTCGAGTCGCCGACCAGAGCCAGCACGATCGGCCGCTCCTCGGTGCTCAGCGCGAAAGCCGCGCCGTAGACGCCGTCCGCGCGAGGTGGGACGGCGTCGGAACCGCCCACGGCCCTGCGGGCGAGCGCGCCCTCGGTCAGCAGCAGGCCGACGGCGGCACCGCCCAGCAACCCGATGCCTCCACCTCCGTACGCGGCGGCCGTCGCGATCCGCCGCGCCACCCTTGCCCTGGACAACGTCCACCTCCCGCGCCGGGTGTGCGGACCCCCGTGGCCCGACCCGTACAACGATTTGTTGCCCCCTCCGACGTCCGCCGCAACCGCTGGCGGCCCGGACTCAGGTCAGCCGCTGCTGCGCGACGAACCACGCGAGCTGAGTGCGGTTGGCCGTCCCGGTGGACTCCATCAGGGACCTGATCCTGCGCTGCAGCGTGCGCAGGGATATGCCCAGCTGGGAGGCGATCGCCTTGTCGGGGAGCCCGGACATCAGCAACGAGAGCAACTGCTCGTCCAGCTCGGGGAAGCCGGGGAACCCCGGCTCCTCCCCGACCGTGCCGGGCGCCGGCATGCGCAGCGGCGTGCCGCGCAGCCACCGGTCCTCGAAGAGCTCGAGCAGCGCCTCCACCAGCACCGAGCGGTGCAGCAGCAGCAGACCGGCGGAGGAGACCGCGGACCGGTCGCGGCTGCCGGACAGCGGCAGCAGCGCCCGCTCGGCGTCGACGATCATCAGCTTCATCGGCACGCTCGGCACCGCCCGGGCCAGCTCCCCCGGCTCCACAAAACCCGGCATGTCCGCCGCCCCGGGGTACACCAGGGCCGTCGTCTCGTACAGCGAGCGGTACCCGACCCCGGCGGCCAGCCGCTCCCGCTGCACCGGGTTGCCTGCCGTCGCGACGTACGGCGGCCGCACGAAGATGAGCACCTCCTTGCGGGCCTCGCGCTGCAGCTGTTCGATCACGCGCTGCTGCTCCGCCTCGCCATGGACGACCTCGGCGATCCCACCCGGCATCACCGGCTCGGCCGGCCGGGCCGCGCGCTTGGCGGCCAGCGCGCCGAGCCGCTCCCGTACGGACGCCACGGCGGACTCCACCGCCTCAAGGCCGCTGAGGGCGGCGAGGTGGTCGGCGTCCGCCGCTTCCGCCTCGGCGGTGCCCGGGTGCTCGGCGTCAGACATCGCTCACCACCCCCCGGTGCAGAGGAACGGTGACGCGTCTGCGACGTGTCGTGATCCCGCCACGGAGCGACTCTACAACCGGACCTTCCGGGGCGTACGTCACACGGGTGTGAAGGGTGCGGGGCCCGGCCCCGGCAAGGGCGGTCCGACGCCGGAAAACCGCTTACCCTGGCCTGACAATCACGCAGAAGCCGGAGACAATGGTGCAGGTCCACGACTCGATGATCAGCCTCGTCGGCAACACCCCGCTGGTGAGGCTCAACAGCGTGACGGCGGGAATCCAGGCGACCGTCCTTGCCAAGGTCGAGTACTTCAACCCCGGAGGTTCGGTCAAGGACCGCATCGCGCTGCGGATGATCGAGGCCGCGGAGAAGAGCGGCGAACTCAAGCCCGGCGGCACGATCGTGGAGCCCACCTCGGGCAACACGGGCGTGGGCCTGGCGATCGTGGCCCAGCAGAAGGGCTACAAGTGCATCTTCGTGTGCCCGGACAAGGTCTCCACCGACAAGATCAACGTGCTGCGCGCCTACGGCGCCGAGGTCGTGGTCTGCCCCACCGCCGTGGACCCCGAGCACCCGGACTCGTACTACAACGTCTCCGACCGGCTCGTCCGCGAGACCCCGAACGCCTGGAAGCCGGACCAGTACAGCAACCCCGAGAACCCGGCCTCGCACTACCACTCCACCGGCCCGGAGCTGTGGGAGCAGACCGAGGGGAAGATCACCCACTTCGTGGCGGGCGTCGGCACCGGCGGCACCATCTCCGGCACCGGCCGCTACCTCAGGGACGCCTCGGACGGCAGGGTCAAGGTCATCGGCGCCGACCCGGAGGGCTCCGTCTACAGCGGCGGCTCCGGCCGCCCGTACCTCGTCGAGGGTGTCGGCGAGGACTTCTGGCCCACCGCCTACGACCGCACGGTCGCGGACGAGATCGTCCCGGTCTCCGACAAGGACTCCTTCCAGATGACCCGCCGCCTCGCCAAGGAGGAGGGCCTGCTCGTGGGCGGCTCCTGCGGCATGGCGGTCGTCGCGGCGCTCCGCGTGGCCGAGCGGCTCGGCCCGGACGACGTGGTGGTCGTCCTGCTGCCGGACTCGGGCCGGGGGTACCTCTCGAAGATCTTCAACGACGAGTGGATCAGCCAGCACGGGTTCGGCGAGGACGCGGCGACAGAGCCGACCGCCGGCGATGTGCTCGCCCTGAAGGAGGGTGGCGCCATCCCGAACTTCGTCCACATGCATCCCAACGAGACCGTCGGGGCCGCGGTGGAGGTGCTGAAGGAGTTCGGGGTGTCGCAGATGCCCGTGGTGACCAAGGGGGCGGGACATCCCGACGTGATGGCCGGAGAGGTGATCGGGGCCGTGGAAGAACGCGTTCTTCTGCACGCGCTCTACGCCGAGCACGCCGGGTCGGACGACCTGCTGGGGAAGCACATGTCACCCCCGCTGCCGGTCGTCGGTTCCGGCGAACCGGTGTCCCGGATGATGGCCGCACTGGAAGGACGGGACGCGGCAGTGGTGCTGGTGAACGGCAAGCCCACCGGCGTCGTCACCCGGCAGGACCTCCTGGGCTTCCTCGCCGGCAAGGCCGACACCAGCGCGGAGGCGTGACCACGGCCGGCCAGAGGGACGAGGACCCGCTCTTCACCCACGCGTGGACGGTGAGCCTGCCCGCCTGATGCCGGTGGCCTTCACAGGGCCCTGCCGGGCACTGCCCGGCAGAGCCCCGTGTCTCCGCTGTCGAGGGACCGCACGGGGGCTCAAGACCCGTGCACGGGGGTCGTCCAGGACGGCTCCGACACCGTGACCACGCCCGCCGAGCCGAAGGCATCGCGTTGCTTCGCTGCCCCCTTCGGCGAGTGGAGCCCGGCAGCGTTCCAGCTGTTCGGTTACCTGTTCAGCCACCGGTTCAGCCAGCTGTTCCATGAACCATCGCATGATCTCGGGGTTTTCCCGGCACCTGTCCCGGGCGCCCGGTCGGGTCCGCCCGCCGGTTCGCGGAACCGGTACACCCGCGTCACGTGAGCGCAGCACGCGCTTAACACGGCTCCTGCACAGTGGTGGATGTCGGCGGGACGGCGCACCGCTCGCCCGGCCGACACCACGGATGTGGCGCCAAGGACTCCGGAGCGGCTCCCGGACCTCCATGGTGACCCCTGGACGTGTGGCCCGGCCCTGATCCGGCCCGCGTCCCTCGCGGGGACCGCCGTCGTCCCGCCCCCCGGGCGACCGGGGGTGCGGCGGTTCCCGCGCAAGCTGTGGAAGAGCGGTCCGCGCACGCGCGGGCCGCTCTTCTGGTTGAGTGGCCGCCGTGATCAGCGCACAGACGTTCGCAGCCGTCGAGGAGTCCATACGCACCGCGGCCGACGAGGAGGCGCTCGCCCGCTTCGGCCGTCTCGCCGAGGGCGAGGTCGACCAGAAGAAGGGCCCGCTGGACCTCGTCACGGTCGCCGACCGCCGTATCGAGGAACGCCTCACCCGTACGCTCACCCGCCTGCTGCCGGGCTCGGCCGTCATCGGCGAGGAGGCCGTGCACGCCGACCCCGGGCTTCTCGGGGCGCTGCTCGGCGATGACCCCGTCTGGATCATCGACCCGGTCGACGGCACCTCCAACTTCGTCCGCGGCGACGCCTCGTTCGTCACCCAGGTCGCCCTCGCCGCGCGCGGTGAGCTGCTGGCCTCCTGGACGTACCGGCCCGTGGACGGGGTCCTCGCCACCGCCCGGCGCGGGGAGGGCGGGTATGCCGAGGGCCGGCCGCTGCGCCTGGCCGCCGGCGGCGCGCAGCAGGCCGACGAGGTGCTGCTGGTGGCCGGGGCCCGGCCCGCGCACCTCACCGACGACCAGCACCGGCGGTTGTACGAGCTGGGGACGGAGCACGGCGTGAAGCCGTGGGCGAGCGGTTCCGCGGGCTGCGACTACCTGGACGTCGCGCTCGGGCGGCTCGACGCGGCGACCTATGCCTACGACAACCCATGGGACCACTCCGCGGGCATCCTGCTGGTCGCCGAGGCGGGTGGCACGGTGCTGGGCGCGGACGGGCTGCCGTTCCGCATGGCTGCCGGGCCGCTGCCCTTCGCCGCGGCGCGGGACGAGAGCGCGGCCCGCCGCGTCGTGGCGCTGCTGAACGCGTAGCGCTCGCTCGCGTGGGCCGCGTGCCGGGAGTCGCCCGTACGCCGCACGCCGTGGGGTCCGAGCACGGCGGGGCGGTCGGGCCGGTCCGCGGTGGCGGTGGCGGGCAGCGCGGGGCGCTGGCGTGCGCCGCGGGCCGCCCCGGTGGGGGGCCGGCCCGGTGGGGCGGCCCGCCGCCCTCGGGCGGTCAGTCCTCCCAGGCGTCCGGGTCCTTGCCGCGGCGCGGTGCGCCGCCCCGCTCGTTGAACAGCCACCCCAGCGAGTGGGCCGCGTTGACGGCGACGACGCCGATCCAGGCGACGAGCAGTCCGGGCAGGTCGCCCTTCTCGCCCGCGATGGCGGACAGCGGGATGGCCATGACGAGGGAGAACGCCCCGAAGCCGTAGCGCGCGCCGAAGCGGCTGCCGCGGCCGGGGCCCGACGGGCCGACCTGGCGTCCGGCGCGGGCGAACGCCGTCCGGCTCTCGGCGAGTTCGCGGCGCACCCGCCGCTCGACCTGGGCGTCGATGCGCTGGCCGATCTTCTCCAGGAAGGAGTCGACGAGGGCCGACTCGTACTCCTCCCCCAGGTCCTTGCGTGCCTGGAGGGTGGCGGCGAATTCCTTCTTGAGGTCTGGGTCACGGGCGTCCATGGCGCCACCGTACGGACCGGCCGGCCCCGTGACACTGGGGGAAACCCCCGAACCTTCTCGGGGTCCACCACTACGAGACGATCGATTCCAAGGGGTCGGCGTTCGCGGGCGGCCCGCGTTCGGCGGGTGACCGCTCCGGACGGTCCTCTGCGTCGGTGCGCCGCAACGTGACGTCGGTTTCCTGCCAGCAACCGCCGGTGCGCCGCTTCAGCATGGGCGCATGACCAGATACACCGTGCTCCCCGTTGACGCGGCCGTCCTGAGGGAACTGCGGGTTCTCGACGACGCGGGCCGTCCTTGCGCCCCGTACGTCGCGACCGGCGACGACGTGGGCTCTCCGCTGCGCTGCTGTCTGCGCACCATCACGCTCGGCGAGCGAATCGCCCTTGTCTCGTACGCCCCGTTACGTCGTTGGGCCGCCGTGAGGGGTGCAGATCCGGGCGCGTACGACGAACAGGGTCCCGTCTTCATCCATGCCGACGACTGCGGCGGGTTCACCCCCGGCGAGAACTACCCCTTCGCTCAGCCGGGGGCCATGCGCACCGTGCGCCGCTATGACGCCCGAGGCCATATCGCAGGTGGCCGTCTTCTGGCGATTCCGGCCCAGGCCACGACTGCCTTCGACGCGGCCTTCGACGACGCGTTCAGCGATCCGGGCGTGGTGCTCGTCCACGTCAGGGCACTGGAATACGGATGCTTCCACTTCGAGGTACGACGGTCCTCCGCCAAGGAGCGATAGCAGCCGCACCACCGGATGGCAGAGTCGGACTCCCTCGCCGCCGCACCTGTACGTGAAGACCGACGACCTGCTGAAGGCATCGCCGCACCTCGCCCTTCGGCGGCAGGCGACAGGCAGCGTGCCGCACCGGCGCCCAACCGCGGAGATCACCTAGGGTCGTGCCGTGACCGGATCCGCGCCGCGCCTGCTGACCGCGCTCCACCACGCCCCGGCCGACCGCCCCGACGCGGTCACCGTGGACGGACGCACGTGCTCGCGGGAGGAGTTGCTCGGCGCCGCGGGCGCCTTCGCGGCACGTGTCGCGGGGGCCCCGGCGGTGGCGGTGCGGGCGGCGGCGTCCCTGGAGACGGTGGTGGCGGTCGTCGGCGGGCTCCTGGCGGGCGTCCCGGTGGTGCCGGTGCCGCCCGACGCGGGTCCGGCCGAGCGGGACCACATCCTGCGCGACTCCGGGGCGGTGCAGGCGCCCCCGGCCGTCCTCACCGAGCGCCGGTCCTGGGACGGCCCCGAGCCGGGCCCGGACGCCACGGCCCTGGTCCTGTACACCTCGGGCACCACCGGGCCGCCCAAGGGCGCGCTCGTGCCGCGCCGTGCGATCGCCGCCGACCTGGACGCCCTCGCCGGGGCCTGGGAGTGGACGGCCGAGGACACCCTCGTCCACGGGCTGCCGTTGTTCCATGTGCACGGTCTGGTGCTCGGCGTGCTGGGCGCGCTGCGCATCGGGAGCCGTCTGGTCCACACCGGCCGCCCGACGCCGCAGGCGTACGCGGCGGCGGGCGGCAGCCTGTACTTCGGGGTGCCGACCGTCTGGGGCCGGGTCGCGGCGGACCCGGACGCGGCGCGGGAGCTGAGCGGCGCCCGGCTGCTGGTGTCGGGCAGCGCGCCGCTTCCGGCGCCGGTCTTCCGCGACCTGGAGACGCTGACCGGGCAGCGGCCCGTGGAGCGGTACGGCATGACGGAGACCCTGATCACGATCAGCACGCGGGCGGGCGGCGAGCGGCGCCCGGGCTCCGTGGGGCTGCCGCTGGCAGGGATCCGCACCCGCGTCGCCGCGGAGCCGGGCGCGGAGATCGGCGAGCTCCAGCTCACCGGGCCCACTCTCTTCGACGGCTATCTGGGCAGGCCGGAGGCGACCGCGGCCTCGTACACCGGGGACGGCTGGTTCCGTACCGGGGACATCGCGGCGATCGAGCCGGGCGGCATGCACCGCATCGTCGGCCGGGCGTCCACCGACCTGATCAAGTCCGGTGGCTACCGGATCGGAGCCGGCGAGGTGGAGAACGCCCTGCTGGACCACCCCGCGGTGCGCGAGGCGGCCGTCGTGGGCGTCCCGCACGCCGATCTCGGCCAGGAGATCGTGGCCTACGTGGTGGCGGACGGCGCCGTCGGCGAGCGCGAGCTGATCGACTTCGTGGCCGCCCACCTGTCGGTGCACAAGCGCCCGCGCCGGGTCCGCTTCATGGACGAGCTGCCGCGCAACGCGATGGGCAAGCCGCAGAAGAAGCTGCTGCCGCCCGTGTGAGCCGGGCGCCTTGCCACTCTGCATGGAATCATGCAGAGTCATCGGCACATGAATGGCCGAGCGGGGAGGGCGCCATGGCCACCGAGGACCTCACGGGAGCCGGCGGGACCGACTCCGCGTCGGCGCGGCTGGTGAAGCTCTTCGAAGCGCATCGGCTCACCCCCACCCAGCGCCGCATCGCCCACTGCCTCGTCCGCCGGGCGGATGACGCGCCCTTCCTGTCCAGCGTCGAGGTCGCCGAACTGGCCGGGGTCAGCCAGCCCTCCGTGACGCGCTTCGCCGTGGCGCTGGGCTTCGACGGCTACCCGGCGCTCCGCCGCCACCTGCGCGAGGTCGCGCCCACCGCGGCGGGGCGGGGGGCGCCGGCCGGGGACGCGTACAACGAGTACCAGGAAGCGGTGCAGGCCGAGATCGAGAACCTGCGGCACCTCGCCGCGCTGCTCGCCGATCCGGCTCCCGTGGCCCGCGCGGGCGCCCTGATCGCCGCCTCCCGGCCGCTGCCCGTGCTGGGGCTGCGTGCCGCGGCCGCCCAGGCCCGCGGCTTCGGCTACTTCGCGGCCAAGGTGCATCCCGACGTCCGCGTCCTCGACGAGGGCGGCAGCATGCTCTCCGACCGCGTCGACGCGGCCGTGCGGGCCGGTGCGAGTGCCCTGCTGTGCTTCGCGCTGCCACGGCATCCGCGGGAGGTGGTCGAGGCGCTGGAGTACGCGCGCGCTGTCGGGCTCACCGTCGTCACGGTCGCCGACAGCGCCTTCGCGCCGGTCGCCGCGCACTCCGACGTCCTCCTTCCGGCGGCTGTCGGAACGGGGCTGGCCTTCGACACCGCGTGCGCGCCCATGCTGCTCGGGCGGGTGCTGCTGGAGGCCATGTGCGACGGGTTGCCGGAGGCGCAGGCGCGGTTGGAGGAGTTCGACGCCAAGGCGGCGGCGCGGGGGCTGTTCGTCGAGTGACGGGAGCCGGCGGTCGGGGGCGGCGTCAGGTGTGTGCGGGGTCGTGCTCCACGAGCAGATGGCGGGGACCGCGCAGCACGGGGCTGCGGCGGTACGGCGGCGGGTCGTCCACCAGGCGGAGGCCGTCCAGCTCGCGCAGCAGGGTGCTGAGGGCGATCTGCGCCTCCAACCGGGCGAGCGGCGCCCCGAAGCAGCTGTGGACGCCGCTGCCGAAGCCCAGGTGCTGGTTGTCGGTGCGCCGCGGGTCGAACCGGTCGGGGTCGCGGAACCGCTGAGGATCGCGGCTGCCGGAGGCGAGCACCAGGACCAGCGGCGCTCCCCTGGGCACGGTGACCCCCGCGATCTCGACGTCCACCAGTGGGGTGCGCTGCGGCAGCATGTGCACGGGCGGCTCGAACCGCAGCAGTTCCTCGACCGCCCGCGGCATCAGGTGCGGGTCGCTGCGCAGCATTGCGAGCTGGTCGGGCCTGCGCAGCAGGGTGAGCATGCCGTTGGTGATCAGGTTGACCGTGGTCTCGTGGCCGGCGACGAGCAGCAGGACCGCGGTGACCATGAGCTCGACCGGGGTCAGCCCGCCGTCCGGGTCCTGGTCGTCGACGAAGGCCGACAGCAGGTCGTCGGAGGGTTTGCCGCGCCGGCCCTCGGCGAGTCCGCCCAGGTAGAGGCCCATCGCCCGGCGGGCCTCGGTGGCGGCCCTGGTGCGCTCGGTGGGGTCCTCGTCGGGGTCGAGGTCCAGTCCGCCGACGATCGCGTCCGACCAGCCGCGGAACATCGGCTCGTCCTCCTGGGGCACGCCCAGCAGCCGGCAGATCACGGTGACGGGCAGGGGGTAGGCGAAGTCGTCGACGATGTCGACGCGCTGCCTGGTGCGCAGTCCGGCGGCGAGTTCGTCGGCGATGCGGACGATCTCGTCGTGCATGGCGTCGATCCGGCCGGGGGTGTGCGGCGGGCCGAAGGGGCGCATCGCGATGCGGCGGAGCCGGTCGTGCTCGGGGTCGTCGAGGCCGATGAAGGCCGGCGCCAGCTCCCCGGCCAGCCGGGCCTCCTCCGGGTCGCTGCGCAGGCGCCGGTCGGAGCTGATCCTGGGGTCGTGGAGCAGGGCCGTGATCTCGTGGTACGTGCCCACGAGATAGCTGCCGTCGTCCTGCGGCGCCACCTTGTGCTCGCGCAGTTCGGCATAGAGCGGGTACGGATCGGGCCGGTTGGCGTAGTCGGTGATCCTCCGGAACAGGGTGTCCGCAGCCATGGGCGGCAGCTCCTTGTCGTCGTGGGCCGCGGTGTCCGCAGGCCGCGGCCCGTCGGCGGGGTGGTGGGCGGCGGCGGGCGTCAGCCGCCGGGCCGCACCAGGGTCAGGCGCCGGTCGGGCATGTGGCCGGTGAGGGCGACCGTCGGGCCGTGCGAGAGCACCGCGGGGTCGGGTACGTCGGACGGCAGGGGGATCATCGGGGTCGTCCGGTCGGCGGCGCCGGGCTCCGGGGGGAACGGCGCGGCCGTCTCGATCAGGTTCTGGTAGTAGTCCAGCCACTTGGCGCGGTTCACCGACACCGCCGCCGTGACGCGGCCCTTGTACCCGTAGACGACGACCAGCCGGGCCTCGCGCAGCGAGCCCTGCGCGACGACGACCTGGTCGGAGTAGGTGGGCACGCCCACCGACTTGATGTTGTGGCCGAACTGGCTGGACCAGAAGGCCGGCACCGCCAGGTGCGGCCGCCGGAACGGACCCTCGCTGACCATGTTGTGCGCCGCGACCTCGGCCTGTGCCACCGCGTTGCCCCAGTGCTCCAGGGCGAGCAGCTGGTAGCCGAAGAGCGGGTGCGGGAAGCGGGCCACGTCCCCGGCGACGAACACGTCGTCGGTGACGATGCCGTACATGTCGAAGGCGCGGCAGCCTGCGTCGCAGGTCACGCCACGCGGGCCGGCGGCCAGGCCGGACTCGGCCAGCCACTCGGTGTTGCGGACGGCGCCGAGGGCGACCACCGCCACATCCGCCTCGATGGTGCTCCCGTCGGAGAGCCGGGCCCCGGTGAGCCGGCCGTCGCCCTCCAGCGAGGTGACCTGCACCCCGCAGCGGAGGTCCACGCCGTGCCTGCGGTGCATCTCGGCGGCGACCGCGCCGAGCGTGCCGCCGAGTGCTCCCACCAGGGGTGCGGGGCCGCGCTCGACCACCGTCACGGGCAGGTCGCGTTCCCGGCAGGCCGAGGCGATCTCCGAGCCGGTGAAGCCGGCGCCGATCACCAGCACGCGCCGCGGTCCGGCGTCCAGCCGCTGCGCGAGCCCGGCGGCGTCGTCGCTGGTCCGCAGCGTGAACACGCCGTCCAGGGCGGCCTCGGCGGGGACCGGCCAGGGGCGGGCGCGGGTGCCGGTGGCGATCAGCAGGCGGTCGTAGGGCAGTTCCTCGCCGTTCGCGAGGAAGACCCGCTTGCCGACGCCGTCGACGCCCGTCGCCGCGACGCCCAGCTTCCACCGCGCGTCCACCGGGCGGCGGGCCGGAAGCCCGGTCTGCGACGCGGGCACCCGGCCGAGCAGCACCTGCTTGGACAGCGGGGGCCGGTCGTACGGCGGGTGGGGCTCGTCGCCCACGAGGGTCAGCGAGCCCTCGAACCCCTCGTCGCGCAGCGTCTCGGCGGCGCGGAGGCCGGCCAGGGAGGCGCCGACGACGACGATGCGCCCGTCACGCAGCTCACCGGACATCGGTACCCGCCGCCCCGCCGACGAGGATGGCCTGCACCGGGCACGCCACCGCGGCCCGGTGGACGCGCTCGCGCTGCTCGTCCGGAACGGCCGGGACGTACAGCAGCGCCTCCTCGCCGTGCAGTTCGAAGACCTCCGGAGCGAGGAACGCGCACTGCGCGTACGCCTGGCAGCGATTGAGGTCGACCACGATGTTCATCGGCACCACTCCAGCCCCTCAGGCCCCTGCTCTCAGTCGTAGCACTGCCTCCCCGGGCCCGCACGCGGTGCCGTACTCACGGAATCTTGCTGTTTCGTGAGTAACCTCCCTGCCCAGCACACTCGAACGAGCCGTGAGCGAGAAGGAGGAGGCAGCGGTGGTGCGCGGAGCGTATGTGCTGGCGCGGGTGGCGGTCCTGGTGCGGGTGCCGGCGCGGTGGTTGTGGTGGCTGGGTGTCGTGGCGGCGGGCGTCGGGGCCTGCGTGCCCGGACTGACCGGCCGCCGGATCGGCGTGCTGGGCGGGGCGGCGCTCTTCGTCGTCGCCGCGGTGGTGGCCTTCCTGGTGCGCCGACGGCGCTACACGGCCCTCGCGGAGGCGGCCGGGCGCGCGCCCCGCGCCGTCCTCCTGCAGGACCGCCGGGTCACCGCGCGCTCCTGGGCCCGGGCCCGGCGGTGGTGGCTGCTCGGGGCGTTCGCCGTGGCCGTCGCGTCCAGTGCGGCCGCGCCCGCGGCGGCGGGGATGCTGCTCGCGGGCGTCGGGGCGGGGCTGTGGGCCAAGGCGGTGAGCCTCGGGCGCTGGGAGAGGGCGCACGACACGCTGCTGTGGGTCCGGCCCGAGCACGCGGGACGCGGTCCCGCCGCCCGGTCCGTCCCCGGTTACGAGGCCACCGGCCCGGTGGCCGGCGGCGCAGCCCCGGGCGGTGTGCCGCGCCGCCGTGCCGGCGTGGCGGCGGCCCGCTGAGCCGTTCGGGTGACGGCCCGGCCGCCCGCGCGGGCGGCCGGTCAGCCGCCGCTCTCCCGGACGAGGTCCTCGAGGGTCTGGGCGGCGCGCAGGGTGGTGAAGTCCGGGCCGGGGCCGCGGTAGCCGTGGACGGCGGGGCGGGGCAGCGAGTTGTAGGCGAAGTGCGTCGAGAAGTAGTACGCCCCCGTGTCGGGCAGCGCCACGAGGTCGCCCTCGGCGAGCAGCGGCAGTTCGCGGGCTGTCGCGACGAGGTCGCCGGCGAAGCAGCACGGCCCGGCGACGTCCTGGACGACAGCGGCGCCGCGCTTGGGGTGTCCCTGCGGGTCGAGGGCCAGCACCCGCAGCGGCCAGGCGCCGGGCGCGAAGACGGTGCGCGTGGCGACCTGGGCGCCGGCGTGCGTCACGGCGATCGCGCGGCCCCCCGCGGTCTTGGCGTACTCCACGCGCGCCAGGATCGTGCCCTGCTTGGCCACCAGTGACCGCCCGAACTCGGTGACCAGCGCGTACCGCCCGTCGAAGAGCCCCGGCACGGCGGCGCGCAGCACGTCGGCGTAGGCGCGAAAGCCGGGCCGGACCTCGTCGGAGGCGAAGTTGACCGGCAGGCCGCCGCCGATGTCGAGGGTGGTGACCTGCCGGCGTCCGGCCGCCGCGTTGATCCGCTCGGCGAGCGCGTACGCCGCGCGGACCCCGGCGGCCATCAGCTCCAGGGGTACGCCCTGCGACCCGGTGTGGGTGTGCAGCCGGGTGAGCCAGGGGCGGTCGAGATAGGCCCGGACCACCCAGTCCGCCGCGCCCTCGTCGCGCAGGGCGACGCCGAACTTCGACGTGGCGGTGGCCGTGCTCATCGCCCCGATGCGCCCCGCGCCGACCTGGGGGTTGACCCGCAGGCCCAGCGGGGCGGAGGTGGTGCCGGGCGGCACGAGCCGGTCCAGGCGCGCCAGTTCCTGCGCGTTGTCGGCGTTTAGGGCGATGCCGAGGCCGAGCGCCTCCCGCAGCTCGTCCGGGGTCTTGGCCGGGGAGTCCAGCACGATCGAGCCGGGGGGCACGCCGGCCGCCCGGGCCAGGGCGAGCTCTCCGGGGCTGGCGACCTCCGCGCCGATGCCCTCCTCTGCCAGCAGCCGCAGCACCGGCACCAGGGAGGCCGCCTTGACGGCGAAGGTGTGCGTGATGTCCACACCGGGGGTCGCGAAGGCCGTCCGCAGGTCGGCGGCGGCCGCCCGCACCCCGTCCAGGTCGAGCAGCCCGACCACGGGTCTGCCCGGTCCGACCAGTCCCCGCTCGACCGCCGCGCGCAGTGCCCGTTCCCGCCGTGCCGCAGGTTCCTCGGTCATACGTTCATCGTCCCAGGCCGGGCCGTCCGGGGCCGGGCGCGCGCGGGCGCGGGGGCCCGGCTGCCCGGGCGGGAGGCCGCGGTGACGGGGCTGGGTGCGGCTGCCGGGGCTGGTGCGGCGCGGGAGCCGCCCTGCCGCTCGTCCACGGCCGCGTCCCACACGACGCGGGCGGGGGGTGGCAGGTCCTCAGGGCCGCGAAGCCGTGAGCCGCGCGCTCTCGGCGGGTACGACGAGCACGTGGGGGAGCGGTCATGCCGCGCCCGTCGGCCGTCCGGGAGGAGCGCGCATCTGTTGACTGGAGGTATTCAGCAGACCAGGATGTGAATGACCTAATCCAGTCGCGAGGAGGCAGGGGCATGACCGGAACCGGTGCCGGACCGAGGACCGTACGCGCACCGCGCGGCAGCGCGCTCACCGCGCAGGGCTGGCAGCAGGAAGCCGCGCTGCGCATGCTGCAGAACAACCTCGACCCCGAGGTCGCCGAGCACCCCGAGAAGCTCGTCGTCTACGGCGGCACCGGCAAGGCCGCCCGCGACTGGCGGTCCTTCGACGCGATGGTGCGCACCCTCCAGGGGCTCAAGCAGGACGAGACGATGCTCGTCCAGTCCGGCCGCCCGGTCGGCGTGATGCAGACCCACGAGTGGGCGCCGCGCGTGCTGATCGCCAACTCCAACCTCGTCGGCGACTGGGCCACCTGGGAGGAGTTCCGCCGCCTGGAGGCGCTGGGCCTGACCATGTACGGCCAGATGACGGCCGGTTCGTGGATCTACATCGGCACCCAGGGCATCCTCCAGGGCACCTACGAGACCTTCGCCGCCGTCGCGGAGAAGAAGTTCGGCGGCAGCCTGGCCGGCACCATCACCCTCACGGCCGGTCTCGGCGGCATGGGCGGCGCCCAGCCGCTCGCCGTCACCATGAACGGCGGCGTCGCGATCTGCGTCGACTGCGACCCGCGCGCCATCGAGCGCCGTATCGAGCACCGCTACCTGGACGTGCGCGCCGACTCCCTGGAGCACGCGCTCGCGCTCGCCACCGAAGCGCGCGACCAGCGCAAGCCGCTGAGCATCGGCGTCCTCGGCAACGCCGCCGAGCTGGTGCCGCAGCTGCTGGCCATGGACGCGCCCATCGACGTCGTCACCGACCAGACCTCCGCCCACGACCCGCTCGCGTACCTGCCGATCGGCGTCGACTTCGAGGACATGGCCGCGTACGCCGCCGAGAAGCCCGCCGAGTTCACCCAGCGCGCCCGCGAGGCGATGGCGAAGCACGTCGAGGCCATGGTCGGCTTCATGGACGCGGGCGCCGAGGTCTTCGACTACGGCAACTCCATCCGCGGCGAGGCCCAGCTCGCGGGCTACGAGCGGGCGTTCGCGTTCCCCGGCTTCGTCCCGGCCTACATCCGCCCGCTGTTCTGCGAGGGCAAGGGCCCCTTCCGCTGGGCGGCGCTGTCCGGCGACCCGGCCGACATCGCCAAGACCGACAAGGCGATCCTCGAACTCTTCCCGGAGAACGAGTCGCTGGCCCGCTGGATCCGCATGGCCGGTGAGCGCGTCCACTTCCAGGGCCTGCCCGCGCGCATCTGCTGGCTCGGTTACGGCGAGCGCGACAAGGCCGGCGAGCGCTTCAACGAGATGGTCGCCGACGGCACCCTGGCCGCCCCGGTCGTCATCGGCCGCGACCACCTCGACGCCGGCTCCGTCGCCTCCCCGTACCGCGAGACCGAGGCCATGCTCGACGGCTCCGACGCCATCGCCGACTGGCCGCTGCTCAACGCGATGGTCAACGTCGCCTCCGGCGCCTCCTGGGTCTCCCTCCACCACGGAGGCGGCGTCGGCATCGGCCGCTCGATCCACGCCGGCCAGGTCACCGTCGCCGACGGCACCAAGCTGGCCGGCGAGAAGATCCGCCGCGTGCTCACCAACGACCCCGGCATGGGCGTCATCCGCCACGTCGACGCCGGGTACGAGCGCGCCGAGGAGGTCGCCGCCGAGCGCGGCGTGCGCGTGCCCATGCGCGAGGGCGGCCAGGGCGGCGAGGGCGCGGAAGGCGGGGAGGCGTGACCTCCTCGTTCCACGAGATGTGGACGGAGTTGCTGCCCATCGGCCGCGACTCCGGATCCGGCGGCTACCGCCGCTACGCCTGGACGGGCGCGGACACCGACTGCCGCGCCTGGTTCCGGGCGCAGGCCGAGTGCCGGGGCCTGACCTACGAGCTGGACCGCAACGGCAACCAGTGGGCCTGGCTCGGCGACCCTGCCGCCGGGGACGCCGTCGTCACCGGCTCGCACCTGGACTCGGTGCCCGACGGCGGCGCCTTCGACGGGCCGCTCGGCGTCGTGTCGTCCTTCGCGGCGCTGGACGAGCTGCGCGCCCGCGGCGCCGCCCCCGTCAGGCCGCTCGCGATCGTCAACTTCGGCGACGAGGAAGGCGCCCGCTTCGGCCTGGCCTGCGTGGGCTCCCGGCTGACGGCGGGACAGCTCACCGCCGACAAGGCCCGCGGGCTGCGCGACGGCGACGGCGTCACCCTCGCGCAGGCCATGGAACGCGCCGGCCACGACCCGGAGGCGATCGGCCCGGACCCCGAACGCCTGGGCCGCATCGGCGCGTTCGTCGAGCTCCACGTCGAGCAGGGCCGCTTCCTGGCCGACACCCCGCACGCCGTCGGCGTCGCCTCAGCCATCTGGCCGCACGGCCGCTGGCGGTTCGACTTCCACGGCGAGGCCAACCACGCGGGCACCACCCGCCTGGAGGACCGCCGCGACCCGATGCTGACCTACGCCAACACGGTGCTCGCCGCCCGCAAGAAGGCGCGGCTCGCCGGGGCGCTGGCCACCTTCGGCAAGGTCGGCGTCGAGCCCAACGGCGTCAACGCCATCGCCTCCCTCGTACGCGGCTGGCTGGACTCGCGCGCCGCCGACGAGGCCACCCTGGCCGAGGTCGTCGGCGAGATCGAGCGCGCCGCGGCCGAGCGGGGCGAACGCGACGGCGTCCGGGTCGAGGTCACCCGGGAGTCCTTCACCCCGGTCGTGGAGTTCGCGCACGGCCTGCGCGACGAGCTCGTCAAGCTGCTCGGGGAAGCGCCCGTGCTGCCGACCGGGGCGGGACACGACGCCGGCATCCTCTCCGAGGCCGTTCCGACCGCCATGCTGTTCGTGCGGAACCCCACCGGGGTCTCGCACTCCCCGGCCGAGACGGCCACCGAGGACGACTGCCTGGCCGGGGTGACCGCACTCACCGACGTACTGGAGGGCCTGGCGTGTCGCTGACGCCGCAGAGCTACTGGGCCGAGTACGCGTGGACGGGCGGCCGCGTCGAAGCGGGCGTGGTCCTCGACACCGCCGCCGACGGACGGATCGCCGCCGTGCGCACCGGGGCCGCCGCGCCGCCCGTCGGCGCGGTGGCGCTGCGCGGGCTCACCCTGCCGGGCCTGGCCAACGCGCACAGCCACGCCTTCCACCGGGCCCTGCGCGGCACCGTGCAGCAGGGCAGCGGCACCTTCTGGACCTGGCGCGAGGTCATGTACCGGGTGGCGGCCGCGCTCACCCCCGACACCTACTACGACCTCGCCCGCGCCGTGTACGCGGAGATGGCGCTGGCCGGCATCACCTGCGTCGGCGAGTTCCACTACGTCCACCACCGGCCCGGGGGCGCCCCCTACGACGAGCCCAACGCCATGGGCGAGGCGCTGGTCGCCGCCGCCGCCGAGGCCGGCATCCGCATCACCCTCCTCGACACCGCCTACCTCTCCTCCGGCTTCGGCGCGGCCCCCGAGCCGCACCAGCTGCGCTTCAGCGACGGCGACGCCGACGCCTGGGCCGAGCGCGCCGCCGCCCTCGCCGACCGCCCCCACGCGCGGATCGGCGCGGCCGTCCACTCGGTGCGCGCGGTCCCCGCCGCCCAGCTGGCCGCCGTCGCGCGCTGGGCCGAGGAGCGGCAGGCGCCGCTGCACGTCCACCTGTCCGAGCAGCCCGCCGAGAACGAGGCCTGCCTCGCGGCGCACGGTGTGACCCCCGCCCGGCTGCTCGCCGACCACGGCGTGCTGGGCCCGCGCACCTCGGCCGTGCACGCCACCCACCTCACCGACGAGGACATCGCGCTGCTCGGCGGCTCCGGCACCACCGTGTGCATGTGCCCCACCACCGAACGGGACCTGGCCGACGGCATCGGCCCGGCCAGGCGGCTGCAGGAGGCGGGCAGCCCGCTCAGCCTGGGCAGCGACAGCCACGCCGTGATCGACCTGTTCGAGGAGGCGCGGGCCATGGAGCTCGACGAGCGGCTGCGCACCCGCACCCGCGGCCACTGGAGCGCCGCCCAGCTGCTGCGCGCCGCCACCGCCGACGGCCACGCCTCCCTGGGCTGGGCCGACGCCGGGCGGCTGGAGGCCGGCGCGCTCGCCGACTTCACCACGATCGCGCTGGACAGCGTGCGCACCGCGGGCCCCGCGCCCGGGCTGGGCGCCGAGACCGCGGTCTTCGCGGCCACCGGCGCCGACGTCCGCCACACGGTGGTCGGCGGCCGCCACGTCGTCCGCGACGGCGCGCACCAGCTCGTCCACGACGTCGGTGCGGCGCTGGCCGCAGCGGTCTCCACCGTCACCGCCGCCGAAGGAAACCCGTCATGAGCAGCAGCGTCATCACCCGCATCGGCAGCCTGGTCACCAACGACCCGACGCTCGGGCAGGGCCCGCTCGGGCTGTTGGAGGACGCGGCGCTCGTCATCGACGGCGAGCACGTGGCCTGGGTCGGCCCCTCCGCCGCGGCGCCCGCCGCGGACGAGTCGTACGACGCGGGCGGGCGGGCCGTCCTCCCCGGCTTCGTCGACTCCCACTCGCACCTGGTCTTCGCCGGCGACCGCACCCGAGAGTTCAACGCCCGCATGTCGGGCCAGGCCTACACGGCGGGCGGCATCCGCACCACCGTCGCCGCGACCCGCGCGGCGAGCGACGAGGAGCTGCACGCCAACGTCGCCCGCTATGTCGCCGAGGCCCTGCGCCAGGGCACCACCACCATCGAGACCAAGTCCGGCTACGGCCTCACCCCGCACGACGAGGCCCGCGCCCTGCGCATCGCCGGCGCCTACGCCGACGAGGTCACCTTCCTCGGCGCGCACATCGTCGCCCCCGAGTACGCCGACGACCCGGCCGGCTACGTCGAACTGGTGACCGGCCCCATGCTCGACGTCTGCGCCCCGCACGCCCGCTGGGTCGACGTCTTCTGCGAGCGCGGCGCCTTCGACGGCGACCAGGCCCGTGCGATCCTCACCGCGGGCGCCGCCCGCGGCCTGGTCCCGCGCGTGCACGCCAACCAGCTCGGCCACGGCCCGGGCGTGCAGCTCGCCGTGGAGCTGGACGCGGCCTCCGCCGACCACTGCACGCACCTGACCGACGCCGACGTCGACGCGCTCGCCAACAGCCGCACGGTGGCGACGCTGCTGCCCGGCGCCGAGTTCTCCACCCGCGCGGTCTACCCCGACGCGCGGCGGCTGATCGACGCGGGCGTGACGGTGGCGCTGTCCACGGACTGCAACCCCGGCTCGTCCTTCACCACCTCCATGCCCTTCTGCGTGGCCGTCGCCGTCCGCGACATGCGGATGACCCCCGACGAGGCGGTGCGGGCCGCGACCCTGGGCGGGGCGCAGGCGCTGCGCCGGGACGACGTCGGACGGCTCAGCCCCGGAGCGCGGGCCGACCTGGTGGTGCTGGACGCCCCGTCGCACGTCCACCTCGCCTACCGGCCCGGTGTGCCGCTGGTGTCCGCCGTGTGGCGGCGCGGGGTGCGCGCGTCGGCCTGACCGCGCCGGTCCCGCCCCGGTCGTCCTGCTCGGTCGTCCTGCTCGGGACGGGCATGGGCATGCGGCGGGCCCGGTGAGAGACCCTCACCGGGCCCACCGCGCCGTACCGGGGGAGGCCGGGTCAGTCCTCCACGAGCAGCCCCCGCCGCAGCCGCCGCAGAGTGCGGCTGAGCAGCCGTGACACGTGCATCTGGGAGATGCCCAGCTCGGCGCCGATCTCGGACTGCGTCATGTTGCCCACGAAACGCAGCGAGAGGATCTGACGGTCCCGCGCCGGGAGCTCGGCGATCAGCGGCTTGAGGGACTCCACGTACTCGATCCCCTCCAGTCCGTGGTCCTCGTAGCCGATCCGGTCGGCGAGCGCGCCCTCGGAGTCGTCCTCCTCGGGCTGGGCGTCCAGCGAGCTCGCGGTGTACGCGTTGCTCGCGCTCATGCCCTCGATGACCTCCGCCTCGGTGATCTGCAGCCGCTCTGCCAGCTCGGCGACGGTCGGCGCGCGGTCGAGCTGCTGCGCGAGCTCGTCACCGGCCTTGGCCAGGTCCAGCCGCAACTCCTGCAGCCGCCGCGGGACCCGCACCGACCAGGAGGTGTCGCGGAAGAAGCGCTTGATCTCGCCGATGATGGTCGGCATGGCGAAGGTGGGGAACTCGACCCCGCGGCTCAGCTCGAAGCGGTCGATGGCCTTGATCAGCCCGATCGTGCCCACCTGGATGATGTCCTCGACCGGCTCGCTGCGCGAGCGGAACCGCGAGGCGGCGAACTTCACCAGGGCGAGGTTGAGCTCGACCAGGGTGTTGCGGACATAGCTGTACTCGTGGGTGCCCTCCTCCAGCGTCTCCAGGCGCTGGAACAGTGTCTTGGACAGGGCCCGTGCGTCCACCGGGCCCACTTCGTCGAAGGGCGGGATCTCCGGGAGGTCCTCCAGGCCCTCCGGAATCCCGTGTACCTCGTGAACGTCGGCCTCGGTGATCGCCGACGCGTCGTGCGCGTCGAGCCGGGGTGCCATGCTCTCCTCCCTCGGGTCGGCGGCAGGGCAAGCGGAGCGTGGAATTCAGCCCACACTCAACGCCTACCCCGTTCGCCGCGAATAGTGCAACCTGGGGGTAACCGATCCCGCACCGCCATCGGAGCGACAACCACCCGGGTGTAGGGTGCGGTGATGCAGACCGCCGAGACGTCCGGGAGGAGCGCGCATGGACCGCGAAACGGTCGACACCGCCGGGCGTGACCGGCTGCACGTTTCCGTTACGCGGCACGGAGCGACCGCTGTCGTGGCGCCCGCGGGCGAGCTCGACCACCACACCGCCGACCTGCTGCGCGAGCCGCTCGACGCGCTGGTCGAGGAGGGCTTCGGCAGCCTCGTGGTCGACTGCGCGCACCTGGAGTTCTGCGACTCCACCGGACTCAACGTCCTGCTCGGCACCAGGCTGAAGGCCGAGGCCGCGGGCGGCGCGGTCCATCTGGCCGGGATGCGGCCGGCCGTGGCCAAGGTCTTCGCCATCACCGGCGCCGAGGCCGTGTTCATCGTCCACGACTCTCTGGACGACGCGCTCAGGGAATGACCTCCGCGGCGTCCGTCCACGGCGTCGCCGTGGCATGCCCTGGTTCGTCCGCTCCGGAGGTGTTCACCGGAGCGACCCGGGCAGGAGAGACCTCGGGATCACTTCGGATACTGGCGGACATCGGTGAGTGGAGGCGCTGATGAGCACCACCCGGCCCCCTGCGGCCGACGACCGCGGCCCGGACCCGGGCGGTGCGGCCGAGCCGCCGCACACCCGGGGCCGGAACGCCGACGCCGAGGTACGCAGGCTGTCGCTGGCCGACGTGGCCGGCGTGGTGCCCAGCGCCCGTGACTTCACTCGGGAGGCCCTCCAGGAGTGGGGCTGGCTGCCGGCCGAGACCGCCGATCGCCGTGCGGCCGCCGAGGACGTCCTGCTCGTGGTCTCGGAACTGGTGACGAACGCCTGCCTGCACGCGGGCGGCCCGGAGGAGCTCCGGCTGTTCCGGCGGGCCAAGGCGCTGCGTCTGGAGGTCGCCGACGGTGGCGTCGGCAGCCCCGCCCCGCGCACTCCGCACCGGGCCGGACGGCCGGGCGGGCACGGGATGTTCATAGTGCAGCGGCTCTGCCTGGACTGGGGGGTCGTCCGCCACGGCGACGGCCGGCCGGGCAAGACGGTGTGGGCCGAGGTCGCCGCCCCCGCCTGAACCACCGCCCCCGCCTGAACGGCGGCCCACCCGGGTGCAGGCCGGGCCACCGCCCCGCACAGCGCCCGTGTCCAGCACAGCCCGGCACACCACCGGCCGGGCCGGCGACGCAGAGGCGCGGCCCGGGGCGGTCGTGTGACGGCGCCCAGCCGGCGCCTAGCCGTCCAGGTCCTCGATGCAGGCCGTGGAGGGACCGCGCTTGCCCACGAGTCCCGCCGCCACCGATTCGGCGTCGCGCAGCACCCGGACGGCGTTCCGCCACGCCAGCTTCCCGAGGTCGTCCCCGGACCAGCCCCGGCGCAGGAGTTCGGCGAACAGCCGCGGGTAGCCCGAGACGTCGTCCAGGCCCTCGGGGAGGTAGGCGACGCCGTCGTAGTCGCCCCCGAGGCCGAGGTGGTCGACGCCGGCGACCTCGCGCATGTGGTCGAGGTGGTCCGCGACGGTGCCGATGTCCGCGACCGGCCGGGGGTGCCGCTCCGCGTAGGCCTCGTGGACGGCCCGCGCCTTCGGGGACTGGTCGAGCGGGTGCAGGCCGTGGGCCTTCATGTTCTCGTTCGCGCCGACGATCCACTGCGCCGCCGCCGGCAGGATGAACTGCGGCACGAAGGTGGCCATCGCGACGCCCCCGTTGCGGGGCAGCTGTTCCAGGACGTCGTCGGGGATGTTGCGGACGTGGTCGCAGACGGCGCGTGAGGAGGAGTGCGAGAAGAGCACCGGGGCCTCGCTGACGCGCAGCGCCGCCCGCATCGTCCCCGGCGAGACGTGGGACAGGTCGACCAGCATGCCGAGGCGGTTCATCTCGCGGACGACCTCCTCGCCGAACGCGGTCAGACCGCCGTGCCGGGCCTCGTCCGTGGCGGAGTCCGCCCAGTCGATGGTGTCGTTGTGGGTGAGCGTCATGTACCGCACGCCCAGCGTGTGCAGCATCCGCAGCACCCCGAGGGAGTTTGCGATGCTGTGCCCACCCTCGGCGCCCATGAGGGAGGCGATGCGCCCCTCGGCGCGGGCGGCCTCCATGTCGTCCGCCGTCACCGCGAGCCGCAGCGCGTCCGGGTGCCGGTCCACCAGCCGCAGCACGCAGTCGATCTGCTCCAGGACGGCGGTGACGGCGTCGCCCCCGGTGAGGTCGGTGCGGACGTACACCGACCAGAACTGCGCGCCGACACGGCCCGCCCGCAGCCGGGGGATGTCGGTGTGCAGATGGGTGGACTGGTCGCCGGCGATGTCCCGCCGCTCGAGGTCGTAGCGGACCTGCTCGCGCAGCCGCCACGGGAGGTCGTTGTGGCCGTCCACCACCGGGTGGGCGCTGAGCAGCTCCTGTGCGCGTGCGAGCAGGTCCATGGCTTACTTACCTCCGAAACCGAAGCCGGCCGACCCCTCCACCTTGGCACGCAGGCGTTTGCCCTTCTCGGTCGCCTGCTGGTTCAGCTCCTCCTGGAAGTGCCGCATGCGCTCCAGCAGTTCGGAGTCGTGTGCGGCGAGCATGCGCACCGCAAGCAGCCCCGCGTTGCGCGCGCCGGCCACCGAGACGGTGGCGACCGGGACGCCGGCGGGCATCTGCACGATGGACAGCAGCGAGTCCATGCCGTCCAGGTACTTCAGCGGCACGGGCACCCCGATCACCGGCAGCGGCGTCACCGACGCCAGCATTCCGGGCAGGTGCGCGGCGCCGCCGGCGCCCGCGATGATCGCCTTGAGGCCGCGCTCGGCGGCCTGCTCGCCGTACGCGACCATCTCGCGCGGCATGCGGTGAGCGGAGACGACGTCGACCTCGTACGGCACCTCGAACTCGTCCAGTGCCTGCGCGGCGGCCTCCATGACCGGCCAGTCGGAGTCGGAACCCATCACGATGCCGACCAGCGGCCCAGCGGGATTGCTCACTCTTGGATCGTCCCTCGCAGGTAGTCGGCGGCGTGCCGGGCGCGCTCGCGCACCTCGGCCAGGTCGTCGCCGTAGGTGTTGACATGGCCCACCTTGCGGCCGGGCTTCACGTCCTTGCCGTACATGTGGATCTTGAGCTGCGGGTCGCGCGCCATGCAGTGCAGATACGCCGAGTACATGTCGGGGTAGTCGCCGCCGAGCACGTTGGCCATCACCGTCCAGGGCTGGCGCGGGCGCGGATCGCCCAGCGGCAGGTCCAGGACCGCGCGCAGGTGGTTGGCGAACTGCGAGGTCACGGCGCCGTCCTGGGTCCAGTGGCCGCTGTTGTGCGGGCGCATGGCCAGCTCGTTGACGAGGAGCCGGCCGTCCCGGGTCTCGAAGAGCTCCACCGCGAGGTGTCCCACCACGCCCAGCTCCTCGGCTATGGTCAGCGCGAGTCGCTGGGCCTCCGCCGACAGGGCCTCGGCCAGCTCGGGCGCCGGGGCGATCACCGTGTCGCACACGCCGTCGACCTGGATCGACTCCACCACCGGGTAGGCGACCGCCTGCCCGTGCGGGGAGCGCACCACGTTGGCCGCCAGCTCCCGAGCGAAGTCGACCTTCTCCTCTGCCAGCACCGGCACGCCTGCCCGGAACGGCTCGGCGGCCGCGGCCTCGTCGCGGACGACCCACACGCCCTTGCCGTCGTAGCCGCCGCGCACCGTCTTGAGCACGACGGGGTACCCCTCGCCTTCCTCGGCGAAGCGCGTCACGTCGGCCGGGTCGGAGACGATGCGGTGCCGTGGGCAGGGCACGCCGATCGCGTCGAGCCTGGCCCGCATCACGCCCTTGTCCTGGGCGTGCACCAGCGCGTCGGGCCCGGGGCGGACGGCGATGCCGTCGGCCTCCAGCGCCCGCAGGTGCTCGGTGGGGACGTGCTCGTGATCGAAGGTGATCACGTCGCAGCCGGCGGCGAAGGCGCGCAGCGTGTCGAGGTCGCGGTAGTCACCCACCACGACCTCACCGGCGACCAGGGCCGCGGAGTCCGCGGGCGTGTCACTGAGGAGCTTGAACCTGATGCCGAGCGGAATGCCCGCCTCGTGGGTCATACGGGCGAGCTGGCCGCCGCCGATCATGCCGACTACAGGAAATGTCACGGTGACCAGGATATCCGGGCGCGAACCACACTCCGACCGCCGTCCCCCGAGGGGCCCGGATAGCATGAAGGTCTGAGACCAGACACAGACGGGGCCGAACGATCACATGGACGGTGCGACCGGGTCCACCACCCGGGCAGGACTGCGGAACCGGCTGACGGCGGTGACCCGCGAGATCGCCAAGTTCGGCGCGGTCGGTGGGGCGGGGGTGCTGGTCAACATCGCGGCCTTCAACCTCGTGCGGCACGTCACCGACCTCCAGGTGGTGAGGGCCGGCATCATCGCGACCGTCGTCGCGATCGCCTTCAACTACCTCGGGTTCCGCTACTTCACCTACCGCGACCGCGACAAGTCGGGCCGCACGCGCGAGCTCACCTTGTTCCTGGCGTTCAGCGCGGTGGGCCTGGTGATCGAGAACGGGGTGCTCTACACGGCGACCTACACCTTCGGCTGGGACAGCCCGCTGCAGAGCAACGTCTTCAAGTTCATCGGCATCGGCGTGGCCACCCTGTTCCGCTTCTGGTCCTACCGCAGCTGGGTGTTCAAGGCGCTGCCCGTCCCGGAGACCGCGCCGGGTGCAGAATCGTTCCTGGCCGGACAGGAGGGCGAGACCCCCGGCGCCCCGGCGGGCGCACGGATCGCCCCGACGGGCTCCCCGGGCGCCCGCTCGTCCGCGCGCTGACGCCTAGCGGGGCTTGCCGCCGCCGTCGCCCCGGCGGACGACGACCTGGTCCTCGCGCGCCAGGAAGAGCGCGAAGACCGGTGGACGCTGCTGCAGCAGCTCCAGCCGGCCCCCGTCGGCCTCCGCCAGGTCGCGGGCGACCGCGAGGCCGATGCCGGTGGAGTTGCGGCCGCTGACCGTGCGCTCGAAGACCCGCGCCCCCAGCTCCGGAGGCACGCCCTGGCCCTCGTCCGTGACCTCGACCACGACCTGCGTCCCGGTGACCCGGGTGGAGATCGCGACCGTGCCGGAGCCGTGCATCAGACCGTTCTCGATCAGTGTGGCCAGCACTTGGGCGACCGCCCCGGGGGTGCCGACCGCGCGCAGCCGCTTCTCGCCCGTGGCGGTGATGGCCCGGCACGCGCTGCGGTACGCCGGGCGCCACTCCTCCACCTGCTGCTTGATCACGTCGTCGATGTCGAACACGACCGCGGAGCCCGTCCGCGGGTCCCGCGCGTTGGTGAGCAGCCGCTGCACGACGTCCGTGAGCCGTTCCACCTGACCGAGTGCGATCGTCGCCTCCTCCTTGACGGCGTCCTCGTCCTCGGCCGTGGCGATGATCTCCTCCAGCCGCATCGACAGCGCCGTCAGCGGGGTCCGCAGCTGGTGCGAGGCGTCCGCCGCCAGCCTCCGCTCGGCGGTGAGCATCCGGGCGATCCGCTCGGCGCTGCGGTCCAGCACGTCCGCGACCCGGTCCAGCTCCGGTACCCCGTAGCGCCGGTGCCGCGGCCTGGGGTCGCCGGACCCCAGGCGCTCCGCGGTCTCCGCGAGGTCGGTCAGCGGGCTGCCGAGCCGGCGCGCCTGGCGCACCGCGAGGACGACGGCGGCCAGCACCGCCAGCAGCGCCACGGCGAGGATGATCAGCAGGGTGCGGCCGATCTCCTGGCTCACCTTGCTGCGGGACTCCTCGACGGTGACGGTCTCGCCGTGCTCGCCGCTCTGCAGGGAGGAGATCACCTGGCCGGTGGGCCTGGCGCCGATGCTGATCGGCTCCTCGCCGGGGATCTTCACCAGCGCGTAGCGCCCGGGCGCGATCTGCTGGGCCAGCACCTCGCGGCTGATCGGCTCCTCGCCGGTCATCCTGCTCTCGACGATGCCGACCAGCCGCACCGCCTCGGAGTCCACGCTCTCGCGGGCGCTGTTCTCGATCGTCCGCGCCTCCACCAGCACGAGGGACACCCCGAAGACGGCGATGACGACAAGCACGACGGCGAGCGTGGACTGGATGAGACGGCGGCGCATGAGTGAAGCGTCTCAGACCGCGCGGGGCTGCGGGCGTGCCGGTTGTCCTCAGTTCTTCTCGAACCGGAAGCCGACCCCGCGCACCGTGGAGATGTAGCGGGGGGCAGCCGCATCGTCGCCGAGCTTCTTGCGCAGCCACGAGATGTGCATGTCCAGCGTCTTGGTGGAGGACCACCAGGTGGTGTCCCACACCTCGCGCATCAGCTGCTCCCTGGTGACCACTCGGCCGGCGTCCCGGACCAGCACCCGCAGGAGATCGAACTCCTTCGCGGTCAACTGCAGTTCCTCGTCACCCATCCACGCGCGGTGCGACTCCACGTCGATCCGCACCCCCTGGGTGGAGGGCTGCTGGGCCTCGGTGGTGCCGCGCCGCAGCAGCGCCCGCACCCGGGCCAGCAGCTCGGCCAGCCGGAAGGGCTTGGTCACGTAGTCGTCGGCGCCGGCGTCCAGGCCGACCACCGTGTCCACCTCGTCGGCGCGGGCGGTGAGCACCAGCACCGGGAAGCCATGGCCTTCGGTGCGCAGCCTTCTGCACACCTCCAGCCCGTCCATTCCGGGCAGTCCCAGGTCGAGCACCAGAAGATCGAAGGAGCCGAGGAGGGCGGCTTCGAGCGCCGCGGGTCCGTCCTCGCGCACCTCGACCTCGTACCCTTCGCGGCGCAGCGCGCGTGCGAGCGGTTCCGAGATGGATGCGTCGTCCTCGGCGAGCAGTACGCGGGTCATGGGCTGATGGTAGTCCGCTTGGAGAAAGCGCACGCCGGTCCGGCGGCGACCGTTGTGAGGTACACCTCAAATCACATCTTTTAGCACATACAGTGCCTCCCGTAAAGCAACCAAAAGCCCGAGTCACTCCAAGGGACCTTTGCCGTACGCCAAGCGACGAAGGCCCCTTTTTGTTCGTGTCCGGTCCCCATCAGCATGTCAGTCCATGACCTGTGGGCCCCGCGCGCCCAGCCGGTCACACCGCCACCCGGACGCGCACCGCTCGCGCGTCCAGAGCAGCAAGGAAAGTCCATGGCGTCCAGCCTGACGAAGGACGTCGGCCCGCAGGGCACCCCTGCGGACGGCGGCACGACCTTCCTCGGCCACCCTCGCGGTCTGGCCACCCTCTTCATGACCGAGACGTGGGAGCGCTTCAGCTACTACGGGATGAGGGCCCTGCTCGTCCTCTACCTGACGGCCTCGGTCGCGGACGGCGGGCTCGGCATGAAGGCCGCCACCGCCGGCGCGATCTACAGCGTCTACACCGCCACGGTGTACCTGCTGGCGATGCCGGGCGGCTGGTTCGCCGACCGCCTCTGGGGCCCGCGCCGCACGGTCGCCATCGGCGGTACGATCATCATGATCGGGCACTTCCTGCTGGCCGTGCCCGTGAAGGCGTCGTTCTTCGTCGGCCTGGTCTTCATCGCGGTGGGCTCCGGCCTGCTGAAGTCGAACATCTCGACGATGGTCGGCCAGCTCTACCCGGACCGCAGCGACCCGCGCCGGGACGGCGGCTTCACGATCTTCTACATCGGCATCAACCTCGGCGCCTTCCTCGCACCGCTGGCCATCGGCACCGTCGGCCAGAAGGTCGACTGGCACCTGGGCTTCGCCATGGCCGGTGTCGGCATGGCGCTGGGCCTGGCCCAGTTCCTCATCGGCACCAAGCACCTCGCCCCGGTCTCCAGCGTCGTCCCCACACCGCTGGACGCCGCCGGGCGCGCGGGCCTGATGAAGAAGGCGCTGCTCTGGCTGGCCGCCGCGGTGGTCTTCTACGGCGTGGTCACCTTCACCGGCCACTTCACGATCAACTGGGTGCTCTGGCCGCTCTCCCTGCTGGGGCTGGCCCTGCCGGCGTACTACTTCACCCGCATCCGCCGCGACCAGGAGCTCACCGCCGACGAGAAGGCCAAGGTCAGCGGCTACATCTGGTTCTTCGTCGTGGCCGCCGTCTTCTGGATGATCTACGACCAGTCCGGTTCGACCCTGACGGTCTTCGCCTCCGACCACACCGCGTCCACCCTGTGGGGCTTCGACTTCCCCGAGAGCTGGTTCCAGTCGCTGAACCCGCTGTTCGTGATGGCGCTCGCCCCGGTCTTCGCGGCCCTGTGGACGACCCTGGGCCGCAGGAACCCCAGCACGACCGTGAAGTTCGCCCTCGGCGTCGGCGGCATCGGTGTCTCCTTCGTGGTGATGATGCTCGCCCAGGCCGCCGCGTCGGGGGACGTGAAGGTCACCCCGCTGTGGCTGGCAGTGGTCTACCTCATCCAGACGACCGCCGAGCTGTGCCTGTCCCCGGTGGGGCTGTCGGTCACCACCAAGCTGGCCCCGGTCAAGTACGCCGGCCAGATGATGGGCCTGTGGTTCCTCGCCGTCACGGCGGGCGACTGCGTGGCAGCGATCCTGCAGCTGCTCATCGGCGACGCCTTCCTGTCGGAGGCCTCCTTCGCGGTTCAGGGAGGCGTGGCGCTGGCCGCGGGCGTGGGCTTCGTGCTGTACCGCAAGCGGGTCATCCGCCTCATGGGCGACGTCCACTGACGGCTGCGCCGGGCTCTTTGGGCGTTGCCGGTGTGCGGGTGCGTCTGCGGCCGGGGTTGCGGGGTCGGGGGTGGTGCGCGGAACGTCCTCAGGCCCTCGGGGGCACGGCACCGCACCTGCCCGTCCCCCTGCAGCTGCTCGGTCGCCCGGCGAAGCGCAGGCGGCCGGCGGCGGCCGAAGGTGTCCGGCCGTTGCCGACTTCGGCTTGTCAGGGTGACGCCTGGTCGTGCCGGCCATGAAGACGCCGAGGACGAGGTCCGGCGGACAGGCGGGCGGCATGGACCTCGAGCCGTGTCGCCGTACGGGCCCTGGGGGCTTGCTTCAGACCGTCGGGCGCTTGGCGCGGGCGGTGAGGCGTTCCCAGTTGCGGTGGCCGATGTCGGCCTTCTGCTCGTCGGTGAAGGGCGAGTTCTCCAGGAAGGAGCGGGCTTCACCGTTGCTGGTGTCGACGTAGGGGAAACCGCCGGGGCGGAAGCCGTAGGTGAAGGGGTAGTCGGTGGAGTAGAGCATTCGGTCGGTGCCCATCACCTCGGCGGTCCAGCGCAGGTAGCGGGGGCTGTTGGTGCCGCTGCCGGCGACCCAGAAGTTCCGCTTGAAGTAGTCCGCCAACGGCTGGCGCAGGCGGCCTGCCTCGCCGAAGAAGCCGGTGTGGTCGAGGTAGAACAGCGTGACCTCGCCCCAGTGCCCGGCGATCACCTGTAGGTCGGGGAACCGGTCGAAGACTCCCGAGAAGATCATGCGCAGGTACTGGACTCCGAGGTCGTAGTACCAGCCGAGCCCGGCTCCGGCCAGGACGGGGCCCATGGGCTCGGGGAGGTCGGAGTAGTAGGCGTCGATGACGGGCTGAACCGGTGTCTGCGGGTGGAAGTGCAGCGGCACGGCCAGCCGCTCGGCCATGGCGTACAGCTCGTCGTTGTCCGGGTGGTCGGCCAGCTTGTCCCCGGTACGCCCGTACAGCATGGCTCCGGGAAAGCCCAGCTCGCACACGGCGCGCTCCAGTTCGGCCGCGGCCGCGGCCGGCGACTGGGTGGGAATCGCGGCGAACGCCTGGAAGCGGTCGGGCCGGGAGGCGACGATCTCGGAAAGCTGGTCGTTGGCCTCGCGGGCCACCGCGACCGCGTCGGCCTCGGACAGGTCCTGCACACCCGGGGACGACAAGGAGAGCACGGCGACGTCGATGCCCTGGTCGTCCATGTGGGCCAGCCGCCGCTCGCCGACCTCGCGCAGGTTCTTCGCGACGGGGTTGTCGCCGAAGCCGCGGGCGGGGATCCGCGGCGACCCGGCCCGCCGATACGCCTCATGGACGGCCGGTACGACGACGGTCTCCTCCACCCCGATGATCCGCAGACGGTCGGACATGACGGTTCTCCTCGCATGGGCGTTCTCAGTGGGACTCGCCGAACGATACCATCGATATTGTCGCTGGAATCGCAAGAGTGATATCAATGATATTGCCCCGTTCCGGCCCCGACCCGCCTGCCAGGGCGGGAAGCCGCGACCCGTTCGCCACCTGGGCGGCCTCTCGCACCGCCGGGCTCCGACCACCCGCTGTTCTTGGCTGTTCGGGTCGCTTCCCTGCCTGACGATCCGTCAAGGAACTGAAGGGACGGCCCCGCGCTGCACCCGACCGGTCCCAGCGGCGCCTTCCGGGCTCCTGCCGCACACCTGCGGGCCGCGACCAAGGACACCGAGGGATCGGCGCGCCGAGGTCGCGCAGGGTGCGCTGCCTGAGCGGGGAGGGCCGAGCCCTGTTTCTCGCGGAGTCCGCGGCGCTCGGCCTGTTACTGGGCCGGCGAACAGTGAGTGAGCGCGTACGGGATCACCTGATGCGCGCGGCGGCCATCCGCCGGCCGGCGACGGTCGGTGGGGCAGTGGTGCGGGGTGGCGGGCGTCGACCTCGCCGCCCCCACCGGGGGTCGCGCGCCTGGCGGCACGGAAGGGGGTGGGGAGGCGGGGCACCCCCGGCCGAAGGCCGGGGGTGGGTGGATGCTCCGGACGGTGCGGCCTATGGGTGTGCGGTGTCCCGGGGCCCGACACGTACCGCCCGCACCGACGAACCCGCGCGGCCCGCACTGACCGCGCGCCCGGGCGCCGGTGGGAGGGCGGGAAAGGCCCACCACCACACACACCCCGCACGACGGGGGCAACGCCCCCTACGCGCTCGGGCGCCCCATGGCGCGGAACGTCCACCCGGCCTCACGCCACCCTGCCGGGTCCAGCGCGTTCCGACCGTCGATGACGTGCCGCCCGCGGGCCACCGCGCCGAGCGCCTCCGGATCGAGCTCCCGGAACTCCCGCCACTCCGTCAGGTGCAGCACGACGTCGGCCCCGCGGACCGCCTCCAGGGCGCTCGGGGCGTATCCGAGCGTCGGGAAGACGCGCCGCGCGTTCCCCATCGCCTTGGGGTCGTACACGGTGACCTGGCCGCCCTGGAGATGGATCTGCCCGGCGACGTTCAGCGCGGGGGAGTCCCGCACGTCGTCGGAGTCGGGCTTGAAGGCCGCGCCGAGCACCGCGATCCGCTTGCCGAGGAAGCCGCTGCCGCCGCAGGCCTCGCGGGCGAGCTCGACCATGTGGGCGCGGCGGCGCATGTTGATGGAGTCGACCTCGCGCAGGAACGTGAGCGCCTGGTCCGCGCCGAGCTCCCCGGCCCGGGCCATGAAGGCGCGGATGTCCTTGGGCAGGCAGCCGCCGCCGAAGCCGATGCCGGCGCGCAGGAACTTCTTGCCGATCCGCTCGTCGTGCCCGATGGCCTCGGCGAGCTTCACCACGTCCCCGCCGGCCGCCTCGCTGACCTCGGCCATGGCGTTGATGAAGGAGATCTTCGTGGCGAGGAACGCGTTGGCCGCCGTCTTGACCAGTTCCGCGGTCGGGTAGTCCGCGACGACGAAGGGCGTGCCCTCGCCGACGGGGGTCGCGTAGATCTCGCGCAGCAGCTTCTCGGCGTGTTCGGAGGCGACGCCGACGACGATGCGGTCGGGGTGGAGGGTGTCCTCGACCGCGAAGCCCTCGCGCAGGAACTCGGGGTTCCACGCCAGCTCCGCCCGGTCCCCGGCGGGGGCGAGCTCGGCCAGGCGGGCCGCCAGCCGGGCGGCGCTGCCGACCGGCACGGTCGACTTGCCGACGACGAGCGCAGGCCGCTCCAGGTGGGGGGCGAGCGACGCGAAGGCGTTGTCGACATAGCTCATGTCGCAGGCGTACTCGCCGTGCTTCTGGGGGGTGTTCACGCAGACGAAGTGGACGTCGCCGAAGGCGGCGACCTCCTCCCAGGAGGTGGTGAAGCGCAGCCGCCCGCTGGAGTCCGGCAGGCCCGCGACGTGGCGGCGCAGCAACTCCTCCAGACCCGGTTCGTACATCGGCACGCGGCCGGCGGAGAGGGTCTCGATCTTGGCGGGGTCGATGTCCAGGCCCAGTACCTCGAAGCCCAGCTCGGCCATCGCAGCGGCGTGCGTGGCGCCGAGGTAGCCGGTGCCGATCACGGTGAGCTTGAGCGCCATGCCGAGGGTCCCTCCCAGGTCGAGGCCTGATTGCGATGTTGAGCATAGCCCCGGGCGGCGTTCCGGTTCCCCCGGTGCGGGTACGGAAGACGGCCCGGGAATGGCCACGGCACCGTCCCACGCGCCACAATGCCCCCGACGCACGCGTGGGGAGCGGGTGCGCATGATGGGGGTGAACGATGACGACAGCGGATCCGGTCGGCCACGAGAAGGCGTCGGTCGCGGAAACGGAGACGGACGCGGCGGCGGGGAAGGCGGCGGACCCGGCCCGCAGGAGGCGGGGCCGCGCCCGGCGGGTGCTGCTCGGCGCGCTGGTCCTGCTGGCCGTGGGGGTGCTGGGGGTGGCCGGGAGCCTGTGGTGGGCGGTGGACCACTACACCGGCAAGGTGGACCGCATCCCCAACGTCTTCCCGACGAACGTGCCCGAGAGCGAGCAGCCGCAGGCCGCCAAGGGCGGTGAAACGTTCCTCCTGGTCGGTGTGGACGCCCGCTCCGACCTGCCGACCACCGGCCGCGACGCCCAGGCCCCGGAGTGGAAGCGCGGCGCCCAGCGCAGCGACACGATGATGCTGGTGCACCTGCCGGCCGACCACAAGCACGCGTACGTCGTCTCGCTGCCCCGCGACAGCTGGGTCTCGATCCCGGGGAACGGCAAGGCCAAGCTGAACGCCGCCTTCTCCTGGGGCGGACCGCCGCTGCTGATCGACACAGTGCAGCGGCTCACCGACGTGAAGGTGGACCACCTCGCGGTCATCGACTGGAGCGGCTTCAAGACCCTCACCGACGACATCGGCGGCGTGGACCTGGCCGGGAAGCACATGAACGGCGAGGAGGCCCTGAAGTACGTCCGCGAGCGCTACAACCTGCCGCGCGGGGACCTGGACCGCACCCACCGCCAGCAGGCCTTCCTGCGCGCGGTGATCGCCAAGACGCTGACCAAGGACGCGATGAGCAACCCGGTCAAGGCCAAGGAGCTGCTGGACCGCGTCACCGGGGTGGTCAGCGTCGACGACCGGCTCTCCGACGGAGCGCTGCGCGACCTGATGTGGAGCATGCGCGGGGTGCGCGCGGGCGACATGGTCTTCATGAACGCCCCGGTCGGCGGACTCGACATGATCAAGGGCCAGTCGGTGGTGCTGCTCGACGAGAACGGCAGCGAGCAGCTGTGGGAGGCCATGCGCAACGACACGATGGCCGACTACGTGGCGAACCACTCCCTCGACCGTCTGGGCTCCTCCACGCCCTGAGACGGCAGGACGAGCGAAGGGGCCGGCCGGGCGCGTTCACCGCGCCCGGCCGGCCCTTCGGTCTTCTTGCTCTTCGCGTTGCTCTTCGCGCTCCTCGCGGGAGGTCAGGAGTCCGGCGCGACCGTGACCTTGTCGTCGTTCTTCAGCTCCGAGACGAGCTGCTTGACCTTCGGCATGTCCCACTTGAGCGCGCTGCCCACGTTGGTGCCGATCGAGCCCGAGGTCGGCATGTTCATCGAGACGCCGTCACCGCCGGAGACGCTCTTCATGGCCCAGAACATCGACGCCAGGTCCCACAGGCTCATGTCCTTGTCGACGATCAGCGTGTCCAGGCCCGCTCCCATGGTCGGGTAGAGCTTGAACGGGTTGAGGACGGTGCCCGGCGTGGCCGTCTGGCTCGCCAGCGCGGCGAGGAACTTCTGCTGGTTCTTGGTGCGACCCAGGTCGCCCTCGGCCTCCTGGTAGCGCTGGCGGACGAAGGCAAGGGCCTCGTCACCGTTCAGGGTCTGCTTGCCCTTCTTGATGTGCAGGCCCGAGTTCTTGTCGTCGATGTTGCGGGGGATGTCCAGTTCGACACCGCCGGCCGCGTCGACGAGGTTCGCGAAGCCGGCGAAGCCGATCTCCGCGTAGTGGTCGATGTGCAGGCCCGTGTTGTACTCGACCGTCCGGACCAGCAGCGTCGGCCCGTCTATCGCGTAGGCGGCGTTGAGCTTGTTCCTGCCGCGCGAGGGGAAGGTCTTGCCCGACTCGGAGCCCTTGAACTCGGGGATCGTCACATAGGAGTCGCGCGGCAGCGAGATCAGCGCGTTCCCGTTGTCGCCGACGTGCAGGATCATCATCGAGTCGGTGCGCTTGCCTTCGGCGGAGCCGGTGTGCAGCTGCTTCTTCTGCTCGCTGGACAGGCCCTCACGACTGTCGGAGCCGACGATGAGGTAGTTGGTGCCCTTGCCGGTCTCCGGGCGGTCTATGACCGTGTTCAGGTCCACCTCGCGGCGAACCTTGCCGTCCGCCCAGAAGTAGGTGCCGATCGACCAGACGGCGACCACGGCGACCAGGCCGACCAGGACGATCTTGACCCGCCGCTGGCGGCTGCCCGCGGGGGAGGTGCGGCCGCCGGTCGACGGCGGGCCGTAACCGCCGCCGCCGTAGCCGTCGTAGCCGCCGGCGCCGCCGCCCGGCCCCGCATGGCCGGGGACGCCGCTGCCGTACGCCTGCTGGCGCGGCACGCTGCCGGGAGCGGCCGCCGCACGGCGCGGGGACAGCTCGGGGGGCAGCGGAGGCTCGGAGACCTGCTGCTGCCGCTGGTTCCTGTTGTCGGACCAACCGTCGGGCCATGCGTTCATGTACCGCAGTGTGCCCTGCCGGGCGGCCCGTCAGGGCTTCCGTGGCGCTTCTGAAGCAGAGCTGATGCAAAGGTCACAGGACCGCGGCACCGGAGTGACCGACGGTGCCCGTGCGCTCTCATCCGGTGAGGTGCGTCGGGGAGTTGGTGTGCGTCTCGATCATCCCGGCGGCCTGTTCCAGCAGTTCGTGCGCCAGGTTGGAGCACGCGCGGGAGGCGGCGACGTCCTCCCCTATGCGCATGTCGGGCTCGTCGTGCGGATTGCGCCGGGAATAGCCGTGGCCCACCACGCCCGGGGCGCCGTCCCCGGTGAGCGAGGCGGTGCAGGCCGTGCGGTTGCCGTCCTCCTCCAGGGACAGCTTGATCGTCCACGTCTTCTCCATGGCGGATCACTCCTTGGACCTCGAGGACGTCGGCCCCTTTCTCAGCATCCGCCCGGCCCGGCCGCCGGGCAAGGTGTGCCCGGCGGCGCCTTCCCGCGGCCTCGCGCGCCCGCGTCGGGGAGGCCGCCCGGCGTGAGCGAGGCGCGGCAGTGCTG